>NZ_JCAPET010000049.1:0-34638 GCF_059735245.1 Gorillibacterium sp. sgz306347 | reverse complement strand
TATCCTCTTACAGGCACCATGTAAGTTTTTTTGCAAGTCTACTGCCAAAAAGAGCTATAAACACAGCATTAAGCCCTGTGGCAACCGTTAGAAATCTGCAGCGCTTAATTTTGCCACTTTAAGCTCTGTGGCAACCGTTAGAATTCGCGGGGCTCCTTTTGGCCCGCTATTAGCCTCGGCGGGAGCTCCTGGCAATTCGCCCGCGATCCTTCTGGCCCGCTTTAGCCTTAGCGGCGGCCTTTAGAAATTCTTCGGCGCTTGTTTACGCCACTTTAAGCCCTGTGGCAACCGTTAGAATTCGCCGCGCACCTTTTGGCCTCGGCGGCAGCTCCTGGCAATTCGCCGGCGCTTGTTTCCCTCTGCCGCAGCAGTTCAATACTCGCCGGCGCCCCCGGTCACCTTAGGTTCAATAGCCACTTGTAGCTGTCCAGCCGTTTCCTCCATACGGGGCCGCCGACCGCTCGCCTCCGGGCGACATGCCCCAACGCCGGGCAGCAGAGCGGACCAACCATCCTGTCCGTGCTGATCCGCGAATCTAAACACCAAGCGTCTCGCGGTCCAGCCAACAAAAACGCCGCCCTGCCCCATCAAGGGGCGGGCGGCTCGTTTCAGTCTGCCGGCCGGATCATCTCTTCCGGCTTCACATATTCGTCGAACTGCTCCTCCGTAAGAAACCCGGTTTTGACTGCGGCTGCCTTCAGGGAGGTGCCCTCCTTGTGCGCCGTCTTGGCGATGAGCGCCGCTTTTTCATAGCCGATGTGCGGGTTGAGCGCCGTCACGAGCATGAGCGAGTCCTCCAGATAACGGGCGATGACCTCGCGGTTCGGCTCGATGCCCACCGCGCAGTGCTCGTTGAACGAGAGCATCGCATCGGCCAGCAGGCGGGCGGATTGCAAAAAGTTGTAGATGATGACGGGCTTGAACACATTCAGCTCGAAATTGCCCTGGCTTGCGGCAAAGCCGATGGTCGCATCGTTGCCCATCACTTGAACCGCCACCATCGTCATGGCTTCCGATTGGGTCGGGTTGACCTTTCCGGGCATGATCGAGCTGCCCGGCTCGTTTTCGGGAATGCGGATTTCGCCGATGCCGCAGCGGGGACCGCTCGCCAGCCAGCGGACGTCGTTGGCGATTTTCATCAGATCGGCGGCCAGCGCCTTCAGCGCTCCGTGCGCATATACGATCTGATCGTGGCTGGTCAGCGCGTGGAATTTGTTCGGCGCCGAAACAAAGGCCGTTTCCGCAAGCGACGAAATTTGCGCCGCCACGGCCTCGCCGAAGCGGGCCGGGGCGTTCAGTCCGGTCCCGACTGCGGTGCCGCCGATCGCAAGCTCGCGCAGCTCGTCCAGGCTCTGCCGGATCATGGCGGCGGTTTTGTCGAGCATGGCGCGCCAGCCGCCGATTTCCTGTCCAAGCGTAAGCGGCGTCGCGTCCTGCAAATGCGTCCGCCCGATCTTCACCAGATCCTGAAACGCTTCTTCCTTGCTCCGCAGCGTGTCCCGGAGCGCCGCGAGCGCCGGCAGCACCGTCCGCTCGACCGCCAGCACCCCGGCGACATGCAACGCCGTCGGGAACGTGTCGTTCGAGCTTTGCGAACGGTTCACATCATCGTTCGGATGCACCTTCAGCCCGCTGCCCTGCCGCTCCAGAAGCTCATTGGCGCGCCGGGCGATCACTTCGTTCACGTTCATGTTCGACTGCGTGCCGCTCCCCGTCTGCCAGACAACAAGCGGAAAATGGTCGTCCCAGCGCCCGCCGAGAATTTCGTCGGCCGCGACGGCAATCGCGTCCGCCTTCTCCGCTTCCAGGCCGGCCAAATCCCGGTTGGCCAGCGCGGCCGCCTTCTTCAGGACGGCAAAGGCGCGGATGACCTCGAGCGGCATCCGTTCCCAGCCGATCCGAAAGTTCTCGCTGCTCCGCTGGGTTTGCGCTCCCCACAGCTTATCCGCCGGCACCTTGATTTCACCCATCGTATCTTTTTCGATCCGGTAGTCCATCCCGTTTCCTCCCTGCCTGTAGTTCGGCAGCCCGTTCGGGCCTTCGCCGTATCGTCGCCTCTTTATTCTATTTCATTTTCGGGAGCGTTTCCAATCGTCCGCCAAGCGGCGCGCACTTCCAGATTCTCGCAACTTTTTCCGCCGCAATCCGTTATTACTTAGAAGAAGAGATTCGTTGACAGGGGGACTACTCGGTTGAACTTATTCAAAACGCGCAAAAGGCTGCGGCCGCTGGCCGCCGCCCTTTTCTTGGCCGTCTTTGCCCTGGCGGCGCCCGGAGCCGCTTTCTCCGAACCCGACGCCGGCCCGCAAAAGCTCGATATTCAGGTCCAGGCCGGATTCGAAGGCTTCGGAAAAGAAACCCGGTGGGCGCCCGTCCGCTTCACCCTGACCAATCCCGGCGACGACCTGAGCGGAAGCCTCATGGTCACGGCGGTCAATCCGATGGGCGGCCAAGAAGACGTCGTCTACTCAAAAGATATCGACCTGCCGAGGGGAGCCGTCAAAACCGTTGTGATGACGCTCCCCGCTTTGGCGTACACCCAAACGAACAGCAAGGTGGAGTTTCGGGAAGGAGGGCCAAACGGCGACCTTGTCCCGCTGGAGCAAAAAGCGTATCTGTCCCTCCGGATGGAATCAAGCTACATTGCAGCCGGCATGACCCGCGATCCCGACACGCTTTCTTTTCTGGCGGCGATCCGGTCGGGCGGCAGCTTCGTCCGCACCCTGAACCTTGACGCGCAAACCCTGCCCGACGAGGCGCTTATGCTGGACGGGCTGGATGCGCTGGTTTTGAACGATTTTGCAACCGATACCCTCTCCCCGAAGCAGACCGAAGCGGTAAATGGTTGGGTGAAAGCGGGCGGGACGCTGATCCTCGCCGGAGGAGCCAATTATCCGAAAACGGCGAAGGCGTTTCCAGACCTAAGCCCGCTCGCCTATACCGGTACGGGACAACTCGCCGCTCTCCAGGCGCTGGAGCAGTTTACGGGCGCCCCTCTCCCGCTTTCGAACGCCGTTACGGTAGCGCAGGGAAGCGTTGCCGAAGGAGGAACCGTGCTTCTGGAGCAGGACGGCGTTCCGCTCGTTACTTACCGGAACACCGGCAAAGGCCAAGTGTTTGCCGTTGCATATGATCTTACCGAACCCGCGCTTGCTTCGTGGAAGGGCAACTCCGTGCTTTGGCAGACCATTCTGGGACCCCAGACCGGCGCCATGCAAAGCTCCATGGGCTGGTTTAACAACGCCTGGGAAATCGATCAGGGACTGAACCAGTTCCCTTCCATCCGTCCCCCGAAGCTCGGGCTGCTTGCGGCGCTTTTTGCCGGCTACGTGCTGATTGTCGGCCCTCTGCTGTACCTCATCCTGAAAAGGCTGGACAAACGCGAGTGGGCCTGGGGCATCATCCCGCTGGCCGCCATCCTGTCCACGGGAATCATTTACCTGGTGGGCGCATCCGACAAATCCTCGACCCTTTCCCACGAGCTGAACCGGTTTGAGCTCGACGGGGAAGGCGGAGGCGTGCGGCATTCCTTTGCCGCCATCTTCTCGCCGCGCGGCGGCACGGTGGCCGCGGACCTTCCTGCCCAATCGCTTGCGCTTCCGTTCGATGCCGCCTATGGCGGCGGAACGGCGGTGAATCTGCAAGGCTCCTCGGCCGCCGCGCTGGCGTTAAACGAAAACGAGACCCGAATCCAGTGGCAAAATGTGCCTTACTGGTCCGTACGCAAGGTGCAGTGGACGAACGGCCTGCCGGCCGGAACAGGCCAGCTGGAGGCGGACATCCGCACCGAAGCCGGAAAGCTGGCGGGCCAGGTCACGAACCGGACGCCCGCCGCCCTCTCCGATGTCTACCTGGTCTACGGCTCCCAAAGCTTCCCGGTCGGCAAGCTGGAGCCCGGAGAAAGCAAGCCGTTTACCGCCACCTTAAACTTGTCGTCCATGAGCTATCCGAACGGCGCCTACATCAGCGGAGGCGAAATCGCCCAGCAAATGTTTCCGTTCGGACCGAACTTTGACGATGACCGGCGGGAACGCAGCCTGATCGCCCAGTACATCGACGAACGCACCATGGACGGCAACGCCAAGCCCTTCCTTGCCGGCTGGAGCAAGGACCAGGTGTCCGACCTGAGCGTAAAAGGCGGAGACATTTCCCGTTCCGACCGCCTGAACCTGTGGGTGCAGGACGTCGAGATCGACTGGCTTGCGGGCAATGCGGTCAGCCTGCCCTACGGCATGATCAAGCCGGTGATCACCGAAAGCACCATGAGCTCCCCCGTCCAGGAGCCAAACGGAATGGTGTCGGTGCAGCCGGGCGAGCTGACGTTTGAATACAAGCTGAATTTATCCGGGAAGCCGGTAGCCGTCTCTTCCTTGAAGGCGTCCATTATGGAGCAGATGCCGGTGGCGGTGCAAATCTGGAATTTCAACGATGAACAATGGGAAGACGTTTCCTTCCGCAACGCCGAATGGGACGCCGGCGACGAACCGGGCCGGTTTGTCGGCGAAACCGGAACCGTGCGGATGAAAGCCGTGTCCAAGCAGACCGGGCCGTTTTTCTTCCCTCAGCTTACTTTGGAAGGGACGGTGTCCCCGTGATTGAAATCGCCCATTTGACCAAAAGCTACGGCTCCTTTCTCGCGCTTGACGACATGAGCATGTCCGTGTCCAAAGGCACGGTATTCGGATTCGTCGGCCCGAACGGCGCCGGCAAATCCACAACGATGTCCATTCTCGCCACGCTGCTTCTGCCGACCTCCGGCACCGCCAAAATCGCGGGCATCGACGTCACGGAGCGGCCGAAGGAAATCCGCCGGCTGATCGGCTATATGCCGGACTTTTTCGGCGTCTACGACCAATTGAAAACGACGGAGTATTTGCATTTTTACGGAGCCAGTTATGGCATCGGCCGCGCGGACCGGGAAAAGCTCATTCCCCAGCTCCTGGAGCTGGTCAACCTGTCCGACAAAGCGGACTTCTACGTCGACTCTCTTTCCCGCGGCATGAAGCAGCGTCTCTGCCTCGCCCGCAGCCTGGTGCATGACCCGGAGCTGCTGATTCTCGACGAGCCCGCCTCCGGTCTGGACCCTCGGGCCCGGATCGAAATGCGGGAAATCCTGAAAGAACTGAAAATGATGGGCAAGACGATTATCATCTCTTCGCATATTCTTCCGGAGCTGGCGGAGATGGTCGACGACATCGGCGTCATCGAGCATGGCAAAATGGTGGCGCAGGGCAAGGTGCACGACATTCAAAACCGGCTGCGGGTAAAACGGGTGCTGCACATCCGGCTTCTCGACCGGATCGAGGAAGCCGCAGCCTTCCTCCGGGACCGCCCGTATACCTCTTCGCTGCTCGCGGACGAAGACGGCCTGCATGTCCATTTTTCCGGCCAGGACGAAGACCAGGCGGCGCTTTTACAGGAAATGATCGCCGGCGGCTTCCGGATCGTCTCATTTAACGAGGCGCAGACCAATCTGGAGGACGTGTTTCTGGAGATCACAAAAGGAGGCGGCGTGTAATGGGAAACTGGCGCGCGAAATGGGTCAACCCCGTGCTGGACAAGGAATTCCGGCTGCGGATGCGGACGGTGCGGACGCCGCTTGCCCTGATGTTTTACCTGTTGGCCATCGGCCTGATCGCCCTTGGCGTTTTGTACGTTACGGTAGGATCGGATTCGAACGGAGCGACCAGCTTCGATCCGACCCAAAGCCGGATGCTGTTCTATGTCTTGAGCATCGCCCAGCTTGTCCTGATTGCCTTCATGACGCCGGGACTGACGGCAGGCGTGATTAGCGGAGAACGCGAAAAGCAGACGCTGAACATGCTGCTGACGACGCAGCAAAGCTCCACGACGATCATTTTGAGCAAGCTGGCGTCCTCCCTCAGCTTTATGGTGCTAATCGTCGTCGCCACGCTGCCGCTGTACGGCATCGTGTTTCTGTTCGGCGGGATATCGCCCCTCCAGCTGCTGCTCGTTTTTCTGTTTTACCTTTTCATCATGCTGGTTCTCGGCTCGATCGGCGTTCTTTTCTCAACTCTGCTCAAGCGTACCATGATGTCCGTCATTGCGACTTACGGCGTGACGCTGTTCCTGTTCGGGGGCACCGGGCTCGCTTACTTGTTCATCAAAATGGTGACGTCACAATCGTTTAGGGGCAGTTATACAGGTTCGCAAAGCTTTGACTGGAGCGGCTTTGTTATCGGGCTGAACCCGGTTGCGGCGCTCGTCAGCGTATTTGAACCGACTTTTTCCGATTCCGTCTTTAACGGCCCGAATACCGGCCCCAATCCGGCCCCTTTGGAGCTGTGGCAGATCTTTGTCATCGTGTTCGCCCTTGTGGCCGCCGCGGCGATTCTGCTCAGCATCCGCTCCATCCGGCCTGCGGCCCGGCGCAAAAAACACGCCGAGCCTCCCCGGCCGCAGGCTGAAGGCTGATGATGCGCGATACGTCCGCCCGAGCCCAGGAGCAAGGATCATTTTTCGCTGACGGCCCCCGGCCGCAGGCGGGTTAGGCAGGTGCAACCATGAAAAAAAGCAAACCGGAGAACCGTTTGGCCGGAGGCGTGGTGCGCCCCGGCTCCTCCCTGCCGCCTATCGGCGGGCAGGAAAACCGGTACGGGCCGCTTCAGCGCGCCGTACGCTTCGGAGGCCGACTGCTCGCACGGTTCAAGCCGGGCGGCGGCGGTTCGAACGGCGGCCGGAAACGCAAGCGGTTTGTGCCGGCCGGCGGCGAGCTGCCTTTGTTTCTCCGTACGCTGCGCCCGGTCATCCGCCGCATCCGGCTGGTCCGCGCGGTCCGAAACGGCCTTGCCGGCCTTCTGACCGGGTGCGCGGCCGCCCTGCTGCTGCTTGCGGCGGCGCGGTTTACGCCCCTCTTGTCCTACCGGTTTGCCTCGGCCCTGCTTCTCCTTGCGGGCGGACTTGCCGGGTTCCTGTACGGCCTGCTGCGGCCCGTCGCTTACGAGGAAGCCGCCGCGGCCGCAGACCGGCACGCGGACGGCAACCCGGCCGCAACGGCGTTGGCGTTTGCCGGCGACCCGCGGCCCGTCGTCCTCCTTCAGCGACAGGAGGCGGAAGCGGCTGCCCGGAAGGCCGCGGCCAATCCGGCGCGACATGTTCCGTTTCCGCGTCTGCGAAAGCCGCTGGCGCTTTTGACCGGGCTGTTCGGAGCGATCGCCCTGCTCATGCTGCTGCCGAATCCGCAGGATCAAATCGCGGCCGAGAAACAACAGCAAAAGCAGTGGGTAGCGGAGAAACGAAAGGAAACGGAGGAGCTCCGTGAAAAAGTCGAAGCGGCCAAGCTTCCGCCGGCGGCCAAAAAGCCGCTTGACGACGCCTTGGCCCGCCTCGGGGAAGACCTGAAGAAAACCGGCAGCCCCAAAACGGCGCTGGATCACATGGAGAAGACGCTCAGCGAAATGAAGAAGCAGCTGCAGCAAGCCGAAGAACGGCAAGCGGCGACCCGCCGTCTGGCCGAAGCGATGCGGCAGCAGCCGGGCCTCAAGTCGTTGGGCGAAAGCCTGCAGAAGCAAATGGCGGACGCCCTGCAAAAAGCCGGAAGCGAGCTGGCCGGGCAGGTGCTGCGGATGTCGTCCGAGCAAAAGGCGGCGCTCGCCAAGCAGCTGGAGCAGGCGGCGGCTCAACTGAAGGGCGCCGAATTGACCGATGCGCAGAAGCAGCTGATGGAGGCCATGCTGGAGGCCGCCAAAAAGCTGCGCGAGGAAGGCCGTGATCCTTCCGAGCTCGCCGCCGATATGGAGCGGCTTTCAGAGTCGCTCCAACAAGCCCTGGAGGATGCGCTGAAGGACGAGGCGCTGGGGCGGCTGGCTGCCGAGCAGGGCAAGGAGCTGGCCGAAATGGGCATCCCGATGGCCGACCAGCTGGCGGCGAGCGGATCGCCGGCTTCCGCCGCCTGGTCTCCGAGCGGGCTGGCCAGCGCGATGGCGCAGGGAGCCGCGGCCGGAGAAGGCGCAAGCGCCGGCGATCCGCAAAGCCCGCACGCGGGCGAAGGCGGCGGCCCAAACGGCGGCGGCCCAAACGGCAGCGGGCAAAGCGGCGAAGCGGGGAACAACGCGGGCGGCAGCGGGCAAAGCGGCGGCGCAGGGAACGGCGCAAGCGGCGGACAGGGTGCAGGCGCTGGTAGCGGCGCAGGGGGCGGACAGGGTGCCGGTGCGGGAAGCGGTGCAGGCGGCGGGCAAGGTGCCGGCCAGGGAACGGGCTCGGGCGCCGGACTCGGCGCGGGGGGCCGCAACCTGGTCACCACGCCCCGCGATATGCAGGGCAGCGGCAATGTGCAAAAGGACGGCGGTCCGGCGCAGCCCGGCGGCGGCCAAGTGCAAAAAGGCGGGCAGGCGCCCGTCATCGACGGAGCATCCCGCCCGTACGAGGAAGTGTACAGCGACTACGCTGCGGAGGCTCAGGAATCGCTGAAACGCGACCCCCTGCCGCAAAACCTGCAAAACCTGGTCCGGGATTACTTTTCCGGCATCAACCCCGAATAGCCCATGGACTTAACAAATGATCAGAAAACGAGGTGGAGGCTTTGATCGAAACGACCGCGCAAGCGGACCGCTGGCGGACCGCGATGGAACAGGTGCGCGAACAAATCGGGCGGGTGATCGTCGGGCAAAAGGATGTCGTCGAGCAGATTCTCTGGTGCATTTTTACCGGCGGCCACGCGCTGCTGGAAGGGATTCCGGGCTTGGGGAAAACCATGCTCGTCCGCACCATTGCGGATACGCTCGACCTCGGCTTTTCGCGCATTCAGTTTACGCCCGACCTCATGCCGTCGGATATTACCGGAACTAACGTGATTCAATTCGGAACCGGAGGCGAGACGGCTTACCGGTTTCAGCAGGGCCCGATCTTCGGAAATCTGGTGCTGGCCGACGAAATCAACCGGGCCACGCCCAAAACGCAAAGCGCGCTCCTGGAGGCCATGCAGGAGAAAACTGTGACCATCGGGAACGAAACGCACCGGCTGCCCGCCCCCTTTTTCGTGCTGGCCACGCAAAACCCGATTGAAAACGAAGGCACCTATCCGCTGCCGGAAGCGCAGCTGGACCGGTTTCTGCTCAAAATCAACGTCGCCTACCCCACGGCGGAGGAACTGAAGGAAATCGTCCGGCGGACGACCTCCTCAGACAACCCGAAGGCTGAAAAAGCGGCCGACCGGGCGCTTCTGAACGAAATCCGGGAAGGCGCCAAAGACATTCTCGTCGCGGACGACATTCTGGATTACGCGGTCCGGGTGCTGACGCTCACGCATCCCGCCGAGGCCGGCGCGCCTGATTCGGTCCGCCGTTACGTCCGCTTCGGCTCCGGCCCCCGGGGCATTCAGGCGCTGATCACCGTGGGAAAAATCCGCGCCCTCAGCCTGGGCCGGTTTCACGTTTCGGCCGGCGACATCCGCGAGGTGGCTTATCCGGCTTTGCGCCACCGGCTGCTGCTCAATTTTGAAGGACAGGCGCTTGGCGTCTCGCCGGACTCCGTCATCGCGGACGTGCTCGCCGCGGCGGACGGCGGCTCATGAGCGGCGCGCCGCTGTTTCCCGATCCCCGCGATCTTCTCCGCCTGGAGCGGCTGACGGTCGCATCCAAGGCACGCATCCGGGGATCGATGCAGGGACGGAGGCGCTCCCGGCAGGCCGGCTCCTCGCTGGAATTTGCCGATTACCGGCTCTACGCGCCGGGCGACGACACGCGCCAGCTGGACTGGAACGTCTACGGGCGCACCGGCAAACCGTTCATCAAGCAGTACCTGGACGAGCGCGAGCAGCAGGTGCACCTTTACATCGACTGCTCCCGCTCGATGAATTTCGGAACCCCCGACAAATTTCTTCACGCCCGCCGGCTTGCCGCCTGCATCGGCTACCTGACCCTTTGCGGCTATGACCGGACCTCGGTGCGTTTTTTCGGCTCCGCCGTAAACGGCTCGCTTCCGCTACTGCGCGGCAAAGGCTCGGCCCATCGGCTGTTTGCTTTTCTGGAAAATGCCAAGGCGGAGGAAAGCGGCGACATCGCCGCCGCCTTGATGACGCCGCTCGCGGTGCCCAAGCAGCCGGGGATGGCCTGGGTATTTTCCGATTTTCTGTATGAATCCGGCGTGGAGGAAGCCCTCTCCTATCTGCTTGCCGCCCGGCAGGAAGTGGTGGCGGTGCAGGTGCTTTCTCCGGAAGAGCTCGCTCCCGGTCTGGCCGGCGACCTCCGCCTCATCGACAGCGAGTCGGGCACCGGCAAAGAGGTGGCCCTCAGCCCCAAAATTATTCGCGCTTACGAAGAAGCCGTGCGCCGATACACCCGGGACCTGGCCGCTTTTTGCCGGGAACGGGGAATCGCCTACGCTCTCGCGGTCACGGACACCGGCGCGGCCGACACCGTTACGGGCGCTTTTCGCTCGGAAGGGCTTATCCGGTAGGCCGGCTGAAAGGAGGAACCTGACGTGCATTTTGCCTCGCTGGCCGGCTTGTGGTTCGGGCTTTCGCTCCCGGCCATTTTGCTGATGTACTTGTTGAAACGCAAATACGCCGACACGCCGGTGGCGAGCCACATGCTGTGGGACCGCGTGCTGCGCGAGACCGAAGCAAGCCGTCCCTGGCAGCGGCTGCGCAACAGCCTGCTGCTCCTGCTGCAGCTTGCGGCGGCGGCGCTGCTTGTATTTAGCGCCATGGAGCCTTTTGTTTACGCCAAGGCCGCTCCCAAAGCGCATGTCGTGCTGATCCTTGACCGGTCCGCCAGCATGACGGCGGCATCCGGCGAAGCCCCGTCTTCCCCGGACGGCGCGGAAAGTCCAGCAGCGGAAGGTTCCGCCGCTGCCGAAAGAGGCGAAACCCGTTTTGAAGCGGCCAAACGAGCGGCGCTCGATTACACCGGGGAGCTTGGCGGAAACGGCGGAATCACGCTCATCGGCATGGGACGCGAACCCGAGGTGCTGCTCAGCCGCGAGAAGAACCGGGACCGGGTGGCCGAGACGGTAAACGCCGTGAGCCCCGAATACGGCCGGACGGCCTACAAGGAAACGATGTCCCTGGCCGCCTCTCTTACCGCAGATGAGGAGGATGCCGAGATCGTTGTCTTTACCGACCGCCGCTGGACGGAAACGCCCTCCGGCATCCCGTATCAGGTGCCGGTGACCGTAGTGGAGGCCGGGGCGGCGTCACCGGCCAATGTAGGGCTGGTGCAATTCGGCGTAAAAGCAAATCCCGATGCTCCGGCCGGCGGACCGGCGTCCGCCGACGGCGTCGCCTCGCTCAAAAACGGCGGCACGGAGCCGGCCGAAGCGGTCCTGACCGTGTATGCCGACGGGCAAGCCGCCGACACCCGTACGATAACGCTCGGTCCCGGCGAACAGCGGGCCGTGGCGTTCAGCGGCCTGCCGCTTGCCGCGTATTACCGGCTTCATCTGAACACAAACGACGGCTACGCCGCCGACAACGATCTTTTCGCCGTCCTGGCGGATACAGGCCCCAAACGGGCGCTTTTGGTAACGGACGGCAACTTGTTTCTGGAAAAGGCTCTGCAGCTTCTGAATATCGAAGTGCTCAAAGCCGTCCAGTCCGCCGAGCCGCCGGAGCTGACGGCGGAGCCCGACTTTCTGGTGTTCGACGCGGGTTCGGAGGAAGCCTCCGGCCCGGCGTGGGAAGCGCTCCAGAAAGGCAAGGCCGTCTGGCGCATCGGCAGCGGCATCGAGGGAACGGCGGAGGCGGTGCCCGGAGGGGGCTATTCCATTCTGCCCCATCCGGTCACGGAGCATATCGGCTTTCGGGACGTTCATCTGTCCACGGCCATCCGTACCGAAATTCCGGTGTGGGGCAAAGCTCTGGTTTCCGCCGGCGGCGTGCCGCTCGTGATCGCCGGCCAGGCGGAAGGCGCCCCGCGCCTGCTGTTCACCTTTGACCTGCATGAATCCGACCTTCCCTTGCGGTCCGAATTCCCGATCCTGGTGCAAAACGCCGCCGAATGGCTGAGCTCCGCGGGGGCGTCCAGTCTCGGCCGTTGGACGGCAGGAGAAAAGCTGGAGCTTGCGGTTGCGCCGTCCGCAGCCTCCGCCTCCTGGAAGGCCGTTGAGGTTCCGGCCGCGGGAACCGGAGGGCTGCCGCAGCCGGCGGAGGCCGAGCTGCGCGGAGGCGCGGTCTCGCCGGTTCAAACGGCGCCGCAGCTGCCGGGGCTGTACCGGTTTGAACAAACCGGCGGCGACGGAACGGTTCGAAAC
The DNA here is from genome assembly GCF_059735245.1 of Gorillibacterium sp. sgz306347. NCBI lineage: Bacteria > Bacillati > Bacillota > Bacilli > Caryophanales > Paenibacillaceae > Gorillibacterium > Gorillibacterium sp. sgz306347. The sequence continues at coordinate 22,428 of NZ_JCAPET010000049.1, read as the reverse complement.
GGATACCTGGAGGTTACAGCCGACCCGGCGGAGGCTTTTGCCGGTCCGCTGCCGGGCGGCGTTATCGCGGGCACGGAAGCCGGCGCCCCCGAACCCGGCGCAGATGCAAACGATCCGGCGGCGGAAGGCGCGCTGGGAAGCGGCGCCGGAGCAAACGAGCCGGATACGGAAACCGGAAACGCTAACGGTGCGCGTCAGGGAACGGACGACCGATCGGCGTTTCCCCTTGCCCGGTGGGCGGCGCTTGCCGCACTGCTGATTATTTTTGTGGAATGGGGGGTGTACCGGCGTGGGCATTCGCTTTGAGCAGCCCTGGTTTTTGCTGCTGGCGCTTCCGCTGGCCGCCTTCCTCTATGTCTCGCTTCGCACGCCCGCCCGCCGGGGCAAGCTGCGCAAATCCTTTTCCCTTGCCCTGCGCACGCTTATTGTGCTCCTTCTGATCTTCGCCGTGGCCGGTATGCAGATGGTTACGGTCGTCAAGGAGCGGGCGGTTTTTTATGTCGCCGACCGCTCCGACAGCATGCCCCGGACGGACGAAGCGCTGGGCTGGATCGTCCGCTCGGCTTCCGCCAAAGCGGACAAGGACCGCGTGGGCATCGTCTCGGCGGGCTTTGATGCGGCATCAGAGCGTTCCCTCGCCGCTTCCGGTCTGGACGGCTTCCGCTTCGCCGCCGGCGTCAACGGGTCCTTTTCCAACCCGGCGGGCGGCCTGCAGCTGGCAGCCGGACTTTTGCCCGAAGGAGCCGACCGGCGGATTGTGCTGATCTCCGACGGAGAAGAAAACACCGGCGACCTGCTCCGGCAGGGACGGCTCCTGAAGGACCGCGGCATTGCCGTCGATGTGCTGCCGCTCGCCCGGGCGGCGGGGGCGGATGTCGCCGTGGAAAGCGTCACCTTGCCGGTATCGCTGTATCAGGCGGAGCGCTACACCGTGGAAATCACGCTGAACAGCACGGCCGCAGCGGAGGGCGAGCTTCGCGTGTACGAAGACAACCGCGAGATCGCCAGACAAGCCGTCCGGGTGGAAAAAGGCGAAAACCGGTTTGCCCTGCAGGGACTGGCCGAACAGCCCGGTTTGCACCGCTACCGGGCGGAAATCTATTTTGCGGGGGACACGCAGGACGCGAACAACGCGGGGTATGCGTACAGCCGGGTATCCGGGCCCCCGAGCGTCCTGATCGTGGAAGGCGTGCCGGGCACCTCGGCCAATCTCGAAAAAGCGCTTGATTCCGGGCTGGTCGGGCATGAAACGATTGCGCCGGAACAGTTGTCCCGGGAGCTGTCCGATTATGCTTCCTATGACAGCCTGATCCTGAACAACGTGTCCGCCGTGCGGATGTCCGAAACCGTGATGCAGACAATCGAGCAGGCCGTGCGCGACTACGGCATGGGGCTCGTCATGACGGGCGGAGAGGACAGCTACGGAATGGGCGGGTATTTCAAAACGCCGATCGAACGGGCCCTTCCGGTCAAAATGGAGCTGGAAGGCAAACGCGAAATCCCTCCCCTCGCCCTGATCCTGGTCATCGACCGCTCCGGAAGCATGGGCGGGCAAAAGATGGAGCTGGCCAAGGAATCCGCCATGCGCACCGTCGAGCTGCTGCGCGAGCAGGATACGGTCGGCGTGCTGGCCTTCGATTCCAGCCGCTGGTGGGTCGTGGAACCAACCAAGCTCACCGACAAAGAAGCGGTGCTGGCCCAGATCCAGTCGATCCAGCCCGAGGGCGGGACCGACATTTTCCCGGCTGTCGCGGAGGCGCAAAAGGAAATGAAGGGGATCGACGCCGCCCGCAAGCATATCATTCTGATGACGGACGGCCAGTCGGCGGGCGGCGCCGGTTACGAGGCCGTAATCGAAGAAATGAAAGCCGACCGGACGACCATGTCCACCGTTGCCGTCGGAAGCGATTCGGACCGTCAGCTGCTTCAGCGGCTGGCGGAGCTGGCAAAAGGACGCTATTACTACACAAACGACCAGAGCACGCTCCCGGCGATCTTCAGCCGGGAAACGGTGCTGCTGTCGCGCACCTACATCGTCGACAAGCCTTTTGTGCCGCAGCTTGGGCAGGCCGGCGACTGGACGGAGCTGTTCGTGGACGGCGTTCCGCGGATCAACGCCTACGTCGCCGCAACGCCCAAGGATACGGCGGAAACGAGCCTGTTGAGCCCGGAGCCCGATCCGCTCCTGGCCCGGTGGCAGTACGGCTCCGGGCGGAGCGTCGCCTGGACCAGCGATGTGACGGGCAAATGGGCACCCGGCTGGACCGGCTGGACGCGGTTCCCGGAGGTTTTCTCTACGGTTCTGAAATGGACGTTTCCCCAGTTTGAAAGCTCCCCGGTGGAGCTCAAGGCTTCCACGTCCGGCTCGCAAACGGTCATCAGCCTGGGGAGCGGCGCCGGAACTGCCCCGGCCGGGGCCAAGGTGACCGTTACCGGCGACGATTTGCAGGAGCGGGTGCTGGACGCCGTTCCCGTCGCGCCCGGCGAATACGAAGTCCGGCTGGACGCGGCCGCACCTGGCGCTTATTTGACCCGCGTCGAACTGACCGACGCGGAGGGCAACCCGGCCGGCAGCGCCTCGACCGGCTTTGTCATTCCCTATTCGCCCGAGTACCGCATATCCGCCGGGGATTCGGGCGAACGGCTGCGCCAGCTCGCCGAGCTGACGGGCGGCCGCGTCCTGTCCGCCGAACGGCCGGAGGAGGTCTTCTCCGGCGACGTTCGGAGCTCCGAGCGGCTGCGCGACCTCAGCCTGGCGCTGATCATCGCGGCGCTGCTTTTGTGGCCGCTGGACATCGCGGCCCGGCGGCTCACGGTGCCGTGGCACCGCTTCGCGGCGCTCGCGCGGCCTGGCGGCCGAAGAGCCGCAGCGCCAGAGCCCGCACCGGCCGGCGGCGGCAGCGAAGCGGCGGGCCGCCTGGAGCGGCTGCGTGGCAGGCAGCGGCGCACGGCCGCGTTTTACGGCGGCGCCGGCGGGACGGCCGCTGCGGGAAGCGGGCCGCCGGAGCCGGCCGGCACGGAGCGGCGGCCGGAAGGCTCCGCCGCGCAAGCCGGTAGCGCGCCGGCGCAAGCGGCGGGCCCGGCCGCGCAGCCGCCGGGCGGCCAGGCGAGGCCGGCGGGCAGCGCAGCGCGGCCCTCGGGCGAGGCCCAGCCGCAGGCTGGCCGGCCCGCCGAGCGGTCCGCTTCGGCGGCTGCGGCCGGCCCGGCGCAGGCTGCCGTACCGGCTCCGCCGGCGGCAAGCGGCCCGCACTCGCCGCCCGCCCCTGCCGGCGGGCAGCGCGGCGCCGCGTCCGCTCCTCCGGCGCAGGCCTCGCCCGCCGCCTCTTCGGCACCGCGTGCGGACCGGCCTGCGCCGGAAAATTCCCGGCCCGCCGACCCGGCAGCCGCCGGCGGCGAGACCTCGGCCGACCGCATGAGCCGCCTGCTCGCGGCAAAAAACCGAAAGCGATAGCGCCAAGCGCCATCGCTTTCGGTTTTTTTATGCCTTCCTGCTTTTTATGCCTTCCTGCTTTTTATGCCTTCCTGCTTTTTATCCCTTCCGGCTTTTTATGCCTTCCTGCTTTTTTTCCCTTATAACCCGCCGCCGAACGGATCAAGCGGGCAACGCGTACATCAGCGAAAAGAAATGCGCCACCGAACCGCCAAGCACAAACAAATGCCAAACGGCATGATGGTACGGAAAACTCCGCCACACATAAAAGATGGTGCCGACCGTGTACAGCACCCCGCCCGCCACCAGGAGCAGGACGCCCTCATAAGGGAACGAGCCGACGAGCGGCTTCCACGCAAAGACAATGAGCCAGCCCATGGCGATGTAAATCAGCGTCGAGGTGAACAAAAACCGTTTTACGTAAAACGCCTTGAACACGACCCCTGCCGCCGCGATCCCCCAAACCAGACCGAACAGGGTCCAGCCAAGCGGGCCGCGAATGGCGCTGAGCATGATCGGCGTGTAGGTCCCGGCAATGAACAGATAGATCGAGGAATGGTCGAAAATCTCGAAAAGATCCTTCACCTTTCCTTCCGGAAACGAGTGAACCAGCGTGGAGGAGGTGTACAGCAGCAGCATCGTCACGCCGAAGATCGTATAGCTGACAATATGCCAAGCCGTACCGTGCAGGCTGGAAAACACAATCAAAAGCACCAGCGCGGCAACGCTGAGCACGACCCCGATTCCGTGCGTGACGGCATTGGCCACCTCTTCCCTGCGGGTGTAAACATGCGTATTGGCCATAGCGGCTCACGCTCCTTTTTGTACCGGACTTGAGCGGCCCGCCGCGCTGTCTGCTCCGCGAACGCCCATACCGTAAGTTATTCCCATTATACCGCGATGTTCCTCCCGATTCCAGAAAGAACCGATCCCGGTCAAAAAGCGAACCGCCGCGTTCCGCAAGCCCCGAAACCGGGCGGCCAACGAACTTGCGGCGGATAAGGATCAAATCCGGTAGCGTTCCCGGATCACATTCAGGTGATGTCTTTCATGTCCTGCGATGATTGCCATCAGAGCAAGTGCGGTTGTCGGATGGCCGCTTACGGTGCCCTCCCGGTCCCAGGCCTCCTCCGGCCAGCCGCGGAACAGCAGAAGGCTCGCCCGGCGGACCGCCGCCCGCTCCTCCAGAAGGAACGCAAACGTCAGCTGTTCCGATCCGGCGAGAGGGACATAATCGTCCTGCTCAAAGCCGGGCAGCGGCGTCTTGTCGCCGCGCGCAATGCGCAGAGCCCGGGCCGCCATGATCCGCTCCGTATCGTTCATGTGGCCGAGCAGCTCCTTCAGGCTCCATTTTCCCGGCTCGTAACGGTGCCCTCCCTGCTCTTCCGTCAACGAAGAGAACAAGGCGTCCATTTCCCGGCCCTGCTCCTCCAAAATGCCGAAGAGGTCCCCCTCCGGCAGCAGCTTCAGATAAGCGCCGGTATGCGGCGGGTATTGGCCTTCCTTCGGTCGGCGGTTCATCGCCCCTCCCCCTTTCCGGCGTTCATCACGGCTTCCGTCAGCCGGTCAAACGTATCGTCGTCCTCCTCCAGCCAGTCCTCCACGGCCAGAATGTCCTCTTCGCTGCCCGATTCGTTCAGGAAGTGAAGGCTGTAGCTCCAGTCCCTTCCCTTCTTGCTTTGCAGGGTAATTTCGTAAGGATGGCGGTGACCCTCCACGGTAAAGGCAACTTGTCCGACGTAACCGTCCTCCGGGGAGTGCTCCAGACTGGCCCCTGTGATTTCCAAACGCATATGCATCCTCCTTCGCTTTTGTGCTTGTCCGGTCCGATGAAGCTTTCTTTCCATTCCCGTTCATTATAGCATTCCGCACTTGCCCTGCCGAACCTTTTCCTTTTCCTCCGGCAAGGGTCTGGCCGTCGGCGCTGATCGTTTGGACAAGACCCCCCCTTTTTGCCCGTTGAAAGCAGCTTGGATCGTGTTGAAACCTTTTCGCCGGCGGATGAGTCTATTGGAGAAGAATCCAAAGAATGGATGTGACCGCATGAAAATAAAACGGCTTGCTCCGCTCCTGACTGTCCTCGTTCTGCTTCTTCCGGGAGGTGCGTCCGCCTTGGCTTCGGCTGAACCTCTTCCCGGGATCTCCGGTTTTTCGGCGCATGCCGCCGCCCAAACCGCCGCGTCATCCGGCAAAAGCGGAACCGGGACGCCCGAAACCGCCGGCCCGCACGCATTTGACGGAGTCCGGCTAATCGACCGGAACGGAACGGTCCTGCTCCGGCCGTCTTCCGCACCCTTTGAGCTTTTTCAGCCGGTCTGGGTGGACGGTGGGGAAGAGAAAGCCCTTCTCGCGTATAGCCCCGGCAGTTCCTCTCCGCTTCTTATCATGGACGGGAGACAGACCGCGCTTCCCGAGCCCGACTGGACAAAGCCCGAGAAAAGCTTCGGCAATGATTACGGAATCGACGTCCTGTACGGCGACCGGCTGCTGGGGGATGAAATCGCCGCCGTCAAAGGAAACCGAACCTTGTACCTGGCCAATCTGAAAACCGGCGAAACCAAAAAGCTGTACTCCTCCAAACTGCCCGTCTACGGCATGGCGGCCTCGCCCGACAACCGGAGGTTCGCCCTGCTGGTGGCATCCAGCGAGCGGCTGGCCCCGGAGGCGGATCTCCTGGTTCTTGACCGCGACGGGCGAATCGTATACCGGAAAACCAACGCCAGCTATCTTTCGCACAGCGACGGATATCTGTTCCCTTACCCGGTGGTATGGAACGACAACCGCACCGTCACGGTTCTGCAGGAGGGCAGAGAGGATCTGTCGGGCACAAGCCGGATCCGGATTGACCTGAACCGCGCGGTATACACCGGGCATCCGGCGCAGCCGGCCGGTGCCTTAAAGCTGCTGGAACGGGCTGCCGGCAAAGCGGCCTTCCCGGAAGCGGTGCGGTTTTTGCCCGAGCCGGGAAAAAACCCGGTTTGGTATGCGGCGGAAACCGAAAAGTCCGACGTTTGGCTGCTGGACACCCGTTCCGGCCGCGCCGTGAATCTGGGCCGGGCCAAGCTTCTGTTTTGGACCTCCGGCGGAAATCTGCTTCTCGGCAACAGCAAGCCGGAAAGGCCCGTCCGCTACATCGGCATCGACGAACGCTAATTCCATCCGCAACCGGCCCGACGGGTGCCGGCCAAAAAAGCCGGAGGTTCCCAGAAAGGGACTGACCCCTGTCTCACCAACAGGGGTCAGTCCCACATGCGGAACTTCCGGCTTCTTTTTCACATCGATTGCCCGCGCGGGCATTTACACGTCCTACCGGTTTTCCTCCAGCCACAAAATCGCCGTCACGCCGCGGGGATAATACCGGCTTCCGTGAACTTTGCCGTTCATCATCTGATCGCTCCAGCTCCAGACCGCATTGTCGGGATCGGTCAGCCAGCCGACATGCGCCGCGTCCGCCTTCGCCATGGCCTCGTCATGCGGCAGGCCCATGATATGGCGGGCGACAAACTGGCAGAGGTAGATTTTGCTGAGCCAGCTGTTGCCGGTGGTCGAGGAAAGCTTCCAGGCCCCGTCGTCAAACAGGCATACGCCCGGGACAAGCACCGTTGACAGATGCGTATCCAGTGCCTTCCGGTATTCGCCGAACCGGCCGTCCGGGTCCAGCGCTTCCGCGCATCCGGTGTAATAGGGAAAAACCAGCCCTTCGATTGCCGGAATGATGCGGGAGGTGTTGCCCTCGCCCATGACCGCCGGAATATAGCCCTCGTCCGTCAAATGGGATGCCATCGTTGTCGCCGCCCGCGCCGCCTGTTCCGCGCTGACCGCCGCTCGCTCCTCGTCGCCGAACGAACGAAAAATTTTTTCCATGGCGACGTACGACGCCCAGCTTTTGCTTGCCAGATAGAGGTTGTTGCGGGCCTGCCCAAGGGAAACGTCCAGACTGTCATAGGTCGTAATTTCGGCTCCGCCCATCGCCCGCGTGCTGTCGAGGCTCATGACGCCGTCCCGCTGCGCCGGATCGGAATGGTCGCGGTTCAGCATGCTTTCGAGGCAGCGGGCCAGCACCGGCAGATTGGCTTCCAGCCAAGTGCGGTCCCCGGTTTGCTCCGCGTAAACCGCCGCCGTCAGCACCCAGTTCACCAGCTGCTCGTGCGTCATGTGCGAGAAGCATCCGGTCAGCCCGTACTGCTCATAGGACGAGTAGCCGGGACGGGAAATGGCGTTTGCCACGCCCATGTCATGCGTAAAGCTGATGCCGCCCGGATATTCGGTTTCGTCGTTCGGAAAACGGACCCGGTCCTCGTAGCTGAAACGCTTCGTAAACATGTCCAGCTCGTTTTTGACCGTCCACGGGTTGAATTTCAATTCGTAAAAAAGCTGGTCCACCGTCAGGTCGAAGGTGTTGATCATGCGATACTCGCCTTCGTTGACGATCCAGAACGGGCGCTCTTCGTAATCGAGCAGCTGCGTCGAGCCGTAATAGCTGCGGATGGCATGCGCGAGCATAAAACGCTGGTCTTCCGAGAGCTTGGCCCCGTCCAGCAGCCGGTCCGCTTCCTTAGCCCGTTCCGCCAGCGTATCGTAGCGCTCAATCGCGTAAGCGGCCACCGATTCGAGGCTTGGAAAATACCGCGTATACCAGTAAGAAGCGTCGATGCCGGTGGTGACAAAGCCCGCCCGGTGGAAGCAGATCGCAAAACGGAAGGTCTTCGTTTCCCCGGCCGGCGTCTCCACGAGAAGCGCGCCCGCAGAGCCGAGCCCGAACGTCCAGTTTTCCTTGAGCGGGGTATTGAAAATATTGTCCAGCGAAAAATGCGTCGCCGCCGTCGCCAGTCCGTCCGCCGAAACAATCGCACCGCTGCGCCCATGGCCGATGCCGACGAGGCCCGGCACCGTATCCTCCAGCCGCCGCCGGGCGGCGACGGGGTCCGTGCTCTGGTAGCCGAAAAAGGCGCGGCGCGGCCGGTCCGAACGGCGGTTGTCCACGGTCAGCTCGGCGAGTATGGCGGGGATCAGCACTTCCTTCAGCTCGTCCTCGGAAGCCGTCTCCGGGTCCGGGACGGGCCGCACCTGGGACAGCAGCCGGAACGTCAGGTCGCCGGCCGTCCATTCGTCCGTGCCCAGCCGGAACTCCCGTTTTACCTCCGTGCGGCGAAACGGATGCAGCATGCCGGTGACTGCGGCGCTTTCGGCGTTTTCCGGGTCGTAGCGCAACGCTTCATCCGATTCCGAGCTTTCGTGAAAGGGAAGCGTATCGTAACCGGTTCCGTTTTGCCGCTCCAGGCCAATAAAGACGTTTTGTCCGGGCGGGCGGCCGAGCTCCAGGTCGAACCCGCCCGAAGCGCCGGGAAACCCAAGGGTAAAGCTGGCAAACGCTCCAATCGGAGAGTGGTGGGCATTGAAAAAATCGTTTCGTTTCATCGACTTCGCTCCTTTTGGTCGACTTCTCCCTCTCATCTTAGTCGATTTGGCCGGGCCCATGAAGGTTCAAAGCAGGCAAGAACTTGGGCAAATGAGACCTCCGAGGCGGAAAAATGGTATAATGAAACCGATTGCAAAGGAGGATTTGTCCCAATGAGACTCGCCATCCCCGACGGCGTCGAAAACAGCATGGAAACCCGGATGCTGCCCGACGTTCACTTTGCGTTCCGGACCTTCGCCGCGCATACCCGCAGCGTAAACGGTAGCTGGCACTACCCGGAGCACACGCATCCGCTGTTTGAGCTCAATCTGGTGCTGCACGGGATGCAGGGCCTGCGCTTCGGCAGCGAGGAGGTTTGGCAGCGGCCGGGCGACATCGCCTTGATTGGCCCCGGCGTCAAGCACTCCAGCCTGGGCTCCGCAAACGGCGGCGAAATGGTTTACTTCAGCCTGCATTTCGATGTCGACGATGCCGCTCTGCGGGAAACGCTTTTGGCCGCCAGCGGCTCTTTGCTGCCCGCGCACGACCCGGAGGCCGCAGAGCTGCGGCAAGCGCTCGCCGGCCTGGTCCCGCCGCAGCTTGCTGCGAGGCTGTACGAAGCGCGTGGCGCTATGTGTGCAGCGGGCCCGAACGGCGAACGCGGCGGCGGACGTGCGGCGCCTCTCGCAACAGAGCTTCGGGAAGCGCACGGCGCTCTGCCGCCGCAGCTTGCGGCGGGGCTGTACGAAGCGTCCGGGCACGTCCCCGAGGCACATTTGCCGGTTGCGCCCGGGTATTCCGCCAAAGCGGAAGTGCCGGATGCGCTTGAGTATTACGCCAAGGCGGGAGCGTATGCGTACGAACCTATCGCCCAGGAGAAAGCGCCGGATGGGCTCGGGCACGCCCCCAAGTCGGATGCGCATGGGCACAGTGCCAAAGCGGATTTACCGGATGAGTTCGGGCATACCCCCGAGTCGGATTTGCCGGATGCGCCCGGGCCTTCCGCCAAGGCGGGAGCACCGGATGCACTCGGGCATACCCCCGAGTCGGATTTGCCGGATGCGCCCGGGCCTTCCGCTCATGCGGGAGCACCGGGTGCACTCGGGCATACCCCCGAGTCGGATTTGCCGGATGCGCCCGGACCTTCCACTCACGCGGGAGCACCGGATGCACTCGGGCAAACCCCCGAGTCGGATTTGCCGGATGTAACCGGACATTTCGCACAGGCGGAACCGAACGGCACAAGCTTGGCAGCTTCCGCTTCCACCCAAGCGGAACAGCCGGTCTTTGCCGGAGACCGGCTGGCCCTCCTGGAAGCCTCCTTCCGGATTCTCGCTGCTTTGTGCCGCGCTTTGCGGCCCCGGGAGGATGCGGCAGCTCAAGAGGGTTCGGCGGGGCGAACCAGGCTGGAGTACACGTCGGCGCTCGCTGAGGAAATGGAACGCCGGCTGCAGGCCGCGGTGACGGACCGCGAACCCGACGCCGACCGTGTGGAGATTGAGCGTATCGCCGCCGAGCTTGGCTACAGCCGGGCGCACTGCAACCGGACGTTCCGGCGCGTCTACGGACAGTCGCCGCGGCAGTACCTGTCCGCGCTGGTCATCCGCAAGGCCAAGCTGCTGCTGATGGACCGAAGCCTGTCCGTTGACGAGATCGCCCGTCAGCTTGGCTACCGCGAGGTGTCGCATTTCAGCAAGCAGTTCAAGCGCTGGACCGGCCTGTCGCCGCTTTCCTACCGCCGCTTGACGCATTGAAAGTGACGGTGCCAAACAAAACACTTTGAACTCCCTCCATAAAATACCGTTATCCGCTAGAACATACATGAAATGTCCAAGGTACCATACGCACCGGGCTCGAGAGAGTAAGGCGCTGTTCTTCCTTCGACTCGGGCAACATTTTCCTGCAAAAATGCAGCATTATGCCGGGAGAAAACTGTTTTTCCGGAGAATGCTGCGATTATGCAGGATATTTTTTAGTTCACCGTTGTATTTCTGAAAAATGACGGATAATGCTGCATAATCGCAGCATTGTTCATCCGATTTATCCTGCAGGAGGAAAGAATGATGCATATTAGCAACATTCTATCTTTCTGCAGGCTTTGGCAACGCACCGTATCGGGTGAGAAGGGATTAAGAGCCTTTTTTCTGCTCGAATGATGAACTGCTTGTGCAGCTGATTGCAAAAGAAGGTGCCAATGGAGGTCAAATGGAGGACTTTCCGATCACTTCAAACCTCCGACGAAGCTGAAAGTGAAATAACCGGACGGGGCAAGCTCTTTGCCCCGTCCGGTTTTCTTCTTTTTGCGCGTGAAGTTCGCCAGCTTCTCGTTTGCCATTTTGCCAAATCAGGTCAGCCGCTTTAGGTCGAAGGAATCGCTACTGGAAGCTGTCCTTCGTTTCCGCCCCGACGATCATGCCGTTTTCGTCATACCGAAGTCCCGTTTGTTCTTGCAGCCATGCAAGTCGTTCGCGGTAACGGGCGTACTCTCCGCTGATGACGGCGAGGCAGTCTGCCATGCTCCCGTCCAGCACAAATCCCGGCAGCTTTGTGCGCTCCGCCTCGGCGAACGGATTGCCGTCTCCAAACGCTTCCCGGTTAACGCGGTTGCGCTCCGCCGTCATTTCCGGCATTTGCCGCACAAGCTCCGCCAATTCCTCTTCGGACATTCCCGCCAGCTGCCGCTTGGCTAATGCAATCGCATTGGCCATTTCCTCGATTTCCTCCTCGGACAGCGCAGCATAGAGGCGGGCGACTTCTTCCGGAAGCTCAACGGCTTCTTCGGAGTCCAGCCCCTCCACCAGTCGCTCCCAGGCTTGCCGCTTCTCGGGCGTATCCAATGGCTCGGTCAAAAACGCTCCGATTTCCACGGCCAGTATGGCGCCAAAAGGACCGGGAAACAGCCGCAGCAGCGCTGCCTGCGCGCGCTCCGTCCCGTCCGGCCGGCTGTCTTCCAGCATGGACCGGACGAATGGCAGCCATTCCGATTCCGCCTCCGAACGCTCGTCCCCTCCTGCGTGAACGGCCTCTTCCGGCGTGCGGCCGGCAGCCGGCTCTGGGCTTGCGAATCCGGCCGGCAGCTGCGCGGATGCTCCTGCCGGATTCGCATCAGCGGCCCCGTCCGCCTCCAGCCGTTCCAGCAGCAGCGCCACCCGCCGCCGGTTTTTGCGAAGACGGTCCGATTCCCGCTCCAGGCGTTCCAGATGAGCGGCCAGCACCCGTTCCCGCTCCTGAGGAAAATGACGGATGGCGGCGATGTCCTTGAGCGGCATGTCCAGCTCCCGCAGCAGCCGGATCTCCAGCAGCGCCGCCACCGTTTCTTCTCCGTATTCCCGGTATCCATTGCCGGGCTCGGGCTTTGAGACGATGAGTCCCGCTTCCTCGTAATAACGGATTGCTTTTTTGGTCAGCCCCGTTTTCCGGGCGATCTCTCCGATTTTCATGGCTCTCCTTCCCTTCCGCCGATCACTTGTTGTCTTCATCATAAACCGTGACGTGAGGGAACGGTCAAGGCCCGGCGGCAGAGATTTTTTCTGCGTTTGCTCCATCCCGGCGAGCCGCTCGCCAAGCTTCTCGCCAACGGCAAAGAGCCCGCTTTCGCGGGCTCTTCTTTCCGCGCCAGGGCAGCCGCCTCGCCCGCTCGCTCTTCCGCGCCGGTCCGCCGCGGCTCATCGGCCGGCTCTTTCCCGCCGATCCCGCCGTCCCACTCGCTCTCCCGCGCCGGTCCGCCGCGGCTCATCGGCCGGCTCTTTCCCGCCGATCCCGCCGTCCCGCTCGCTCTCCCGCGTCGGTCCGCCGGCGGCTCGGCGGTCAACCCTCTCGCCGCCGATCGCGGCCTTCCGGGCCTCCCGTTTGCTCGTTCCCATCGCCTCCTCGGCTCGCTGTCCGCACCGAGCCGCCCTTTCCGCGCCGGTCCGGCCGCCCCGCTCCATCCGCGCCAGTCCCGCCGCGCGGGCGGCAAGAGCGGAAAGCGCCACCCGGCGAGTTACCGGCCGGCCAGCGCTTCCTCCACGGCGCGGTTCAGGGCGCGCGCCGCTGCGAGCGGAGAATCCGCGAGGCTGATGGCGCTGATCACGGAAACGCCGTCCGCGCCCGCGCGGATTACCTCCGCCGCGTTATGCGGCCCGATGCCGCCGATCCCTACGATCGGCAGCTGCACGCCCGCCGCGCGGATGCGGCCGAGCACCGGCACGCCGGACGCCGCCCGGGCGTCCTCCTTGGTGCTCGTCGCATACAGCGGGCCGACGCCCAGGTAGTCGGCCCCCTGGCGAACCGCCTCGGCCGCTTCGGCTTCGTCATGCGCCGACACCCCGAGGATGCGGTCCGGCCCGATGCGGGCGCGCACACGGGCGGCCGCCTCGTCCTCCTGGCCGACATGAACGCCGTCGGCGTCCAGCTCCAGCGCCAGGTCCACGTCGTCGTTGACGAGAAACGGGACCCCGCGCCGCGCGCACAGCGCCCGAAGCTCCCGGGCCAGCAGCAGCCGTTCCGCGCCGCTCAGGCTGCCTGTCCCTTTTTCACGGAACTGAAATACCGTCGCGCCGCCTTCGATCGCTTCGGCCAGCACGCGCACGGGATCAAGCCGGCAGTTGTTGCTGCCCATAATGAAATACAGCCGCAAAATATCCCGAAGAGTGCGTGTGTTTCCGGCTAAACCATCCCCTCTTCCGCTGGAACCTGCTATTCTAGCGTCCATCCGCGCTCACGCTCCCCGCTGCGGCGGCCTGCCGGTCCCGGTAGGCCCAGTGGTTCGTCGGCCCGTGCCCCCCGCCGACCCCCAGGCTGTCTTCAATCGCAGCCTGCACATAGTCACGGGCCAGCCGCACCGCCTCTTCGACGGACATACCGCGGGCAAGTCCCGCCGCCGCCGCGGCCGAATAGGTGCAGCCGGTTCCATGCGTGTGGCGCGTTTCCGTGCGGGGGCCCGCCAGCTCATGGAAATCGCGGCCGTCGAACAGCAAGTCGATGACTTCCGGGCCTTCTCCGTGCCCGCCCTTGATCACCACATTGGCGGCTCCCATGGCGGCCAGACGGCGGGCCGCCTCCCGGCGCGACGCCATATCCTTGATCGCCAGGCCGGTCAGCGCTTCGGCCTCCGGAAGGTTCGGCGTCACGATGCGGGCAAGCGGCAGCAGCTCTTCCTTCATCGCACGCATGGCCTCCTCGCGCAAAAGCGCCGCTCCGCCCTTGGCGATCATCACCGGGTCCACCACCACGCTGCGCCACCCGTACCGGCGGAGCCGGTCCGCAACCGCGCGGATAATCTCGCCGCTGAACAGCATGCCGGTTTTCACGGCATCCGTTCCCATGTCTTCGCCGATCGCGTCGATCTGGCCCGCCACCGCCTCCGGCGGAACCGGATGAATGCCGTGCACGCCTAGCGTGTTTTGCAGGGTAACCGCCGTCAGCGCCGACATGCCATAAACGCGAAGCTCCTGGAATGTTTTCAGGTCCGCCTGGATGCCCGCTCCGCCACCGCTGTCCGACCCGGCCACGGTCAGCGCCTTCGGCACCGGACGCGCCACTGTTTCTTGTATGCTCATTGTTTCCCCTCTTTTCCGAATCTGGCCAGCCGCAAACGTCACCGATTATGCTAGGCCAAAATACGCTCCACCTTGGCCCGCTCCAAAAGGTCCTGCGCCTTAACGGCATGGAGGCTGTTAAGCAGCTCGATCTGGAAGCTGCCCGGCCCCCGGCCGGCCGCCCGTTCCTCCGCCAGCTCGGCCGCCGTGCTGTAAACGGCCAGCGCGGCGACAGCGGCTTTTACCGGGTCCGCCTCCACGGCGGCAAACGCGCCGACCACGGAGGACAGCAGGCAGCCCGCTCCGGTTACCAGCGCAAGCAGCGGCGAGCCGCCCCGCACCGTCCACACCGATTGCCCGTCGGAAACAAAGTCCTCCTTGCCGGTGATGACGGCTACCGTGCCGAGCGTACGCGCCGCTTCCGCCGCCAGCTTCGCCGGACTTCCGGCCCCGTCTCCGCCGTCGACGCCTTTCACCGTCCACTCTCGTCCGATCACGTTGGCGATTTCGCCCGCGTTGCCCCGGATGGCCGTCACCTTGAGCTCCTTCATCAACCGCCGGGCCGTTTCCGTCCGGTACGCCGTCGCGCCGGCTCCGACCGGATCGAACACAACCGGAACGCCGTGCCGGTTGGCGGAATCACCGGCCAGCCGCATCGCCTCGACCACCGTTTCATCCAGCGTGCCGATGTTCAGCGAAACGGCGCCTGCAATCCGGGCGATATCCGCCACCTCTTCCTTGGCATACGCCATAATCGGCGAAGCGCCGAGCGCGTACAGGCCATTGGCCGTAAAATTCGTCACCACTACGTTGGTGATGTTGTGCACCAACGGCTTTTGCGAGCGTACGCCGGCAAACGTGTCCGCCAAATGCTGAAGATTCATTAAACAACCGCCTTCCCATACTGATTTCCGATTTTCGAGAGCCCGCAGCGCCAACGGACATGATGCTCAGAGCCACAGCCGGGCAACGCGCGTCAGCCGCAGAAGCGGCAAAGCGGCGGAATCGGCGGAACGATGGAGGAAACGGCCGAAAGCCCGCCAACGATACCTTCGCGCAAACCTTCCTCCCCGCAAACGCAAAAAACGCGCCGCCCGCCGCAGCGGGCGGCGCGTCCAAAGACGCACCGCTTCCGAGAATTGCTTTTCCTGCGCTGGCATTATCCAACAGGTTCGACGGTCTGCGGCGATAATAGCCGCACTCTCAGCCTGCTAACGGCAAGCTCCCGTGTGATTCGGTTTTGCGATAAGTGTAGACTTCCTCCCGGTGAATTGCAAGCGTTTTTTCGCCGTTCCTCCGGGTTTACTTCATCTCCATCCGGTCGAAAATTCCCTTGCCCAGCGCAAAAGTCCCGGCTACCACCAGCAGGTTCCACCCGATCACGATGAGACAGAAGAGGCTGTCCGCAGCCAGTCCCGGCTCAAAGCCGTACACGTTCCCCTTGACGATCAAACCGCCGACGATACCCGGAGCTAACAGGAGAATTATCAGGAAAAACCAGAGGAACACCTGCAGCACCCGGGAATGAACGGGACCGAACAGCCGCCGGAACAGCACATCCGAATACGTGAAAAACGCGCCGTATGTTACATAAGCGACAGCGGACAAAAGAATCACCGGAAGAGGCGCCCCCATGAAAGCCCCCGCCACAACGAACAAAACGAGCCCGTCGATCAGGTTTTTTACCGCGTCGCCCACGGTTGCATAAAACAGCTTCGCCGCCGAGCTTGCGGGCAGCAGGTAAATATAAGGACGGGCCAGCTCCTGCACCCACCGGCTTTGAAAGTACATGATGAACAAATAGTAGATCGCAAACATCAAAAGAATCGTGATGCCCTGCTCTTTGATGACGTATTGGGCAGCGAATCCGATCGCGGCCAGCAGAAGCGTGGAACGGGAGACGAACAGGAAGCCGGTCTTTTTCATTTCCAGCAGCTGCCGGTAAAAGAGCGCCGCCGCCCCCGTCCCTCCGTAACGCTGCTGCACCCTGCGGACCTTCCCAGGCGAGAGTGCTCCGGGCTGCTGCTTTCCCTCCCGTTTGGCCGCCACGCGGGACTCAATTGTTTCCGTATTGGCCAGCACATCCTCGTAATAGTCCGCTTTCAGCAGATAAAAGCCCGTTATGAGCAGGAGGGCCGTCAGCGCGATCAATGCCGCCGCAACCCAAAAGCCGGTGGACAGGCCCGTCAGCGAGGCCATAAACAGCGTTTTGAACCAGCCGAGAAACGGAATCCACTCAAAAGCGCGCGCGTTCAAAACGGATTTTGCCGCTTCCAGTCCATCCTTCAGCTCAACCAGCCGGTACAAAAAGAAAACGCCCAGCACCGCAAGAAAACCGGTCCAGATCCGCTCCGCCAGCCTGCGCGCCCTCGCCGTGCGCGAGGTCCACGAGTAGATGAGCAGCCCCAGCAGCTGAAGCAGGAACAGCAGCGCGAAAAAGCCGGCCAGCAAAATGACCATGCCTCCCGCGTCCACGTCAAAGTTGTTGCGCAGGTTCGGCAGCTGCCAGCACAGGAAAAAGACGGTCAGGAGGGTCATGCCGATCTGTTTCAGAAAGCCGTACAGCAGCACCTTTTTGGGTGAAATCGGAGCGGTGAAGGCCAGGTTGACATCGGCCATGCGAAAAAAGCTGCTTCCCGACTTGATGCTCCGCTTGACGTTAAAATGCGCGACGACCAGCAGAACGGCGGCCACGATTGCGCCGTATGTTTCCGGCGTGCCTTTTCGGGGAAGCTCGGCCGGATCGGTCATAAACGTAGTCATGATTATAAAGACAAACAGCAGCGCCAGAATCAGATAGGAGACCAGAATGCCCGGCTTCCGCCGCAGCTCCTTGAGCGAATTGACCAGCGTCCGCCGGAAGACGTAAAGGAGCGGCTTCATACCCGGTCCCCTTCCGTCAGCCGGAAGAACGCCTGCTCCAGGGTTTCGCCGCTGGCGGCGATCTCGCGGCGGGTGCCCGACAGCAGAATGTGCCCGTCCTTCATAATCAGCGCCCGGTCCCAAACGTCCTCTACGCTGTCGATGATGTGCGTGCTGATCAGGAGGCTGGCCCCCGCCTCGCGCAGCTCGGCAAACACCGCCTTCAGCTCCTTGATCGCGCGGGGATCGAGCCCGATCATCGGCTCGTCGAAGAACAGCACCTTCGGCTCCGGCAGCAGGGCGCAGCAGATGCTGACCTTTTGCTGCATGCCCTTGGACAGCTCCTTGCCCAGCTTGTCGGCTTTGTCGGTGAGATCAAAACGCGCCAGCAGCTTCTCGGACCGTTCCTGCCAGTCCTTCAACCCATAGGCATGGGCGATGAACTGCATATGCTCGCGCACGGTAAGCATGTCGTACAGCGCCGGTGTTTCGGGAATATAGCCGAACAGCCGCTTCGCTTCCATGCTTTTGCTCGGCTGCCCGCCGACGCTTGCCTCCCCCTCGTGGTTCAGAAGGCCGATGATGCACTTGATCGTCGTGCTTTTGCCCGCTCCGTTCGGGCCGAGCAGCACCGCCGCTTCCCCCGGCAGCACCTCGAAACTGACGCCGCTTACGGCCAGCGTTTTTTCGTAAGCCTTGGTCAACTCCCTGACTTGAAGCATTCTGTTCCCCTCCGATCAATATTTGCGGTGATAGTAAAGCAAAAAAGCCACATAAACGCCCAAGTTGATGAACAGCAGCGCGGTGGCGAGCCGCCAGGCTTCCCATTCGGCGGAGGCGGCCGCTATCACCGCTGCGCACAGGATGTAATAGGTCGCCGTATAGGTGGCGCTTTTGGCCTTCATCCGGATAAATACGCTGCGTTCTTCGTTTTGGGCCTGATAATTCCGCATCGCTTCGGGGCTTTTTCGCACGATCCGGCCGGTAAAAAGCATGGCCGCCCCGCCGCACAGACACCCGATGGCAATCCCGCCGAAGGCGCCGCTCTCAATCCAGCCGAAGCTGCGGTTCAGCCATTCCGCCAGCCCCGCGGCTGCGCCCAGCGCCATCAGACAGAGGCCGTAAAGACGATCCCTTTTGAGGAAACGGGCAACTTCCTTATTCATCTTCCTCCTCCTCGAATAAAAAGACGTCTTCAATCGTTACCCCGAAGATTTTGGAGATCCGGTAAGCCAGGTGAATGGACGGGTTGTATTTCCCGCTCTCCAGCGAAATGATCGTTTGCCGGGATACAGCCGCGCGGTCGGCCAATTCCTGCTGCGTCATTCCGCATCGCTCCCGGCAGGCCCGAATTCGGTTGCGCATGAAATCCCTCCGCGGCATGGAGAAGCAGGTTCTCCGAGATATGTAAAGCTTGCTTAACACCAATTTAGAAAAAAAAGCCAACTATGTCAAGTTGGCTTTACTTAGATTAGTGGAGCATCCGCGCAGAAACGGCCAATTGAACCACCTTCCGGGGCGAACTTCAGCCATTTTGGGGGAATTCGGCCTTATTTCGTATCCCGGAAGGCGGGCTTTATCCGCCCAGGCTGTCCGCGATATGGCGCAGGTACAGCCGGGGCAGACTGATGTCGGAGTGAAGCGACAGGGTCCGGCTGCCCACCACATCCTCGATCTCGTTCAGCAGCGGCCTTCCGGCGGCGTCAAAGACGAAATCGATGCCGGCCAGGCCAAGGTCCAGCAGTCCGGCGATCCGTTCCGCCAGTTCGCGTTCCTCATCCGTGAGCGAATGCAGCGAAGCGCGGCCGCCCAGGGAAAAATTCGCCCGAAAATCGGCGTCCGACTCCCGCAGCACCGCCGCGGCGATCCGCTTGCCGACGACAAACACGCGCACGTCGCGTCCCGGTGTGACCATCTCCTGCAGGATGTACCGGCGCGCGCCGGGCGGCGGCATTGTCGCGGCTTGTGCTGCCGGGTCGGCGGCAAGCGGCGGCGCTTCGGTGGAACGGGCGATCGGGTCGCCCGTGAACGGCGACGTTTCGGCGGAACGGGCGATGAGGTCGCCGGCAAACGACGGTGCAGCGGAGGGCCCAGACGTCCCTCCAACGGCAAGCGCCTCCGTCAGCTCGCCCGCCGACCGGACCAGCCGCACCTCGCTCCCGCCCCGCCCGCCGACGGTTTTCAGGACGAGCGGATACGCCAGTCCGGCGTACCGCTCCTCACGGTAATCCGAGGCGTCCAAAAACAACGTGTCGGGCATCGGAATCCCATGCCCGGCGAGAAACTGGCACGTCCGCGCCTTGTCGTTGGCCAGCCCGGAGACGGCCGACGGATTGAAAACGCGGACGCCAAGCGCCTCCATCTGGCGGGACAGCAGGGGGTCGATGTTGCGCATGATGCAGAAGTCGGGAAGCCTCCCGTCCTCCCGCTCATCCGCGCCGATGCAGGCGAGAAAAAGGCGGCCGGACCGGACACCGTGCCGGATGTCTTCCTTGCGGACCAGCCGGAGCCCGATGCCCGCTTCCTCCGCCTCGCCGAGAAACCAGTCGATGTACGACCGGTTCCGCCGGGCGTCCGGCTCATTGTAGACCAGCCATCCGTTAAGCACGACAGTCCCTCTCCTCCAGTATGTATTCCAGCATTATGCGGGCCAGGTCAATCCCCGTGCAGTCGAAAATATTTTTGAAATGCGCGTTCGAATTCACTTCGCACACAATCGGTTCCCCGTCCGGTCCGAACAGCAGGTCGACGCCGGCAAAATCGGCTCCAACCAGCTGTGCGCACACTGCGGCCGCCCGCGCTTCTTCTTCCGTCGGCGTATGGGCGGCCATCCGGCCGCCGGCCGATACATTGGCGCGGAAATCAGTCTCCGACCGCCGCAGCATCGCGGCTTCGGCCTTCCCGCCGACAACGTTGACGCGCAAGTCGCGGCCGCAGCTGCTCGCGATCAGCTCCTGGCAGACATGCGGCACGTGGCAAAGCCGCCGGTAAATCGCGGCCAGCTCCTCCCGGTCGCGGATCAAATAAACCTGCTCGCCAAACGAACCGAACGCTTCCTTGACGACCATCGGAAAGCCAAGCTCGTCCGCGGCCGCTTCAACGAACGTATCGTCCGCCGGCTCGAATCCGCTGTAAACAAGCGGGGCGGTTATGGTCTTGGGGATGCGCAGCCCGTGATTCGCCAGCGTTTCGTAGGTGCGCGCCTTGTCGTCGCAAATCTCGATGCTGGCCGCACGGTTGTATAGGCGAAAGCCCATCCGCTCCAGATGCCGGGCAAGCCGGATGTCCTTGTCCCAAAAGAAAATGAAATCCGGCTCGTACCCCGCGTATTTTCCCTTGATCGCGGCGCGTCCTCCCTCGATCACCGGGGTCAGCTCATGGTTGGGCAGGACGCGGACGTCGAGGGCCAGCTCCTTCGCCGTCCTTTCCAGCCAACGCACCTGATACAGAAACTTTTCGCTGTTCAGGCTGCCGTTGTACACAATGGCGCATGTTTTCATGCCGTCCGACTCCACTCCTTCTCAGGCAAACACAACGGTTTTGTTGCCGTGAATGATGACACGGTCCTCCAGATGCCATTTCACGGCCCGGGCCAGCACCGTCCGCTCGACGTGGCGGCCGATTTTTTTCAGGTCCTCCGCGCTTTCGTTATGCGTGACGCGATGCACGTCCTGTTCGATGATCGGCCCCTCGTCCAGCTGCTCGTTGACGTAATGGGCCGTCGCCCCGATAATTTTCACGCCGCGGGCATAGGCGCGCTCATACGGCTTCGCACCGACAAACGCGGGCAAAAATGAATGGTGGATGTTGATAATCCGGTTCCGGTACCGGTCCACAAAGGCCGGCGTCAAAATCTGCATGTACCGCGCCAGCACAACGACGTCGATGTCATGCTCCGCCAGCAGACGAAGCTGTTCGGCTTCGGCGGCCGATTTGTCGGCTTTGTCGACCGGCACGTGGAAGTACGGGATGCCCATCTGCTCCGCGAGGGGACGGGCGGTTTCATGGTTGCTGACAATCAGCGGAATATCCGCCAGCAGATCGCCCGAGCGCCACTGCCAAAGCAGCTCCAGCAGGGCATGATCTTCCTTGGAAACGAACACGGCCATCCGTTTGGTCTGGCGGGCAAGGGAAAGCTTCCATTCAAAGCCGATTTCCCCGGCGAGTTCAGCGATTTTGGCGCGCAGCGCTTCCTCGGCCTCCGGCAAACGGGCGACGTCAAAAGCAATGCGCATAAAAAACAACCCGTTCACGGGATCGGTGGTGTACTGGTCGGAGGTGGCGATGTTCGCCCCGTTTTCATAAAGCAGGCCGGCGATTTTGGCGACGATTCCCGGCTGGTCCTGGCAGGAGATAAGCAGCGTCGCTCTGGTGTCGGTCGGTGTGGTCATGGATGTGTGGGCCCTCCTTATGTATGCCGCCTTTTTGGCGGTCCGGTCAAATTGGTTTTATTATAGGCTATTTCGGCCGCTTTGGGTATGCACAGCGTCGGCGAATTGCCGGAACGCAAAAAAAGGACGACCCGCTTTGCTTAGGCCATCCTTTTTTTCGCGTGCCGTCCGGTTTCTCTTCGCTTGGAGCGCTCAGTAGAAACCGGAAGCGCCGCGTACTCTATGCCGTATGCCGCCTTGCAGCGATGCTCCTTTTACCAGCCGCCGCCTCTTACGAGATACGCCGGTCCAGGCGCAACAAGCCTGCTTTTTAGGCGGTCGGCGTTTTGCTCTTTTTGGATTGGGCGAAGGAGCGCACCTGGGTCATCAGTTTGTCCCGGGCGTCCTTGTTGCGCATCAGATAAGCGGCTCCAGCGGTCAGGGCGGTAAACAAAATGCTTTTTCTCATGGTGTTGTCCTCCTTTTGGGGGTTAATCTTGCTGTCGTGTTATACCTTTACCCGCTGACCGGGCCGTGAAACGCTTTTTGGGCCGAATGGCTCCGGGCTTGGGAAAGGAACGGCGGCTTCCTGCTGTCGGAAGAACCGCTTTGCCCGACGCGAAAAATGTGTTCAAATGCGCACACCAGTGCCTTTTTCGCCGCTTTTAGACCAGCTTGGACCTATCTGGCGGGAAGCGGGAAGGTTCTCTTGGCAGAAAATGCACCGGTTTTCCCTTGGCGAAACGCGTAGGTTCTACGGATGGAAACGCGCAGGGCCTCCCGATAGGAAATGCGCTTGTTCCTCGTTAGCCCCATGCCCTGGCGGGCACCACAGAAAATGAAAATAAA
>NZ_JCAPET010000048.1:0-35184 GCF_059735245.1 Gorillibacterium sp. sgz306347 | reverse complement strand
ACCGTTAGCCACCCACTGCCCTGGCGGGCACCACAGATTATGAAGTTGCGTTATTTTCAGGGGAGAAAATTTTGCGTTCGATTGCATGCCCGATTATAGATCCTGCAGCACGAAATCGGGGGGCCGATGCAGCTAAGGAAGCTATGGAGTCGGGATTGGGGCAAAAGGAGAAATGCGGCGGGTCATCGAGGTTCGTCTTACGCAATCTACCGGTCAACCGCCTGTTCCCGCCTTTCCGGCATTTTGGAGGATCGGCAAACAGGGCGCGGACACAGGCGCAGGCGCGGGCGGGAGTGAAGGCAAGAGAACAAGGAGGCAGAACCCGATACATAGCGAACAAGCTGGCTGACTAAGTATGCCGGAAATTTGTAAGATAGCATAAATCAACGAATAGAAACGAGGGCTGCTGAAAAACAAAAGCGGCATGTTTGAGGGGAAATGGCGAGCGGCATAGTATGCTGTCGGTCGATGAATAGTATAGCAAGCAAACGAGCGGTAAGAGGCGGGGAAGCAAGCGAGCGGCGTGCGGCAAGCAAACGAGCGGTAAACGGCGGGAAGCAAGCGAGCGGCGTGCGGCAAGCAAACGAGCGGTAAACGGCGGGGGAGCAAGCGAACGGCGTGCGGCAAGCAAACAAGCGGTAAACAGCGGGGAAGCAAGCGAGCGGCGTGCGGCAAGCAAACGAGCGGCAAACGGCGGGGAAGCAAGCGAACGGCGTGCGGCAAGCAAACGAGCGGCAAGTGTAGTGAGGAGACAAACAATAAAAGGACGGACGGGGCATTTGCGCAAATGCCCCGTCCGTCCTTTTGTTCAGCTTAACTCCCGTTTGCCCGGTTCGCTGCCGATCCAACGGGGGTTAAGTTTTCCCGGCGGAGACACGTCCGTCTCCGGCTTTTGTTCCCACGGCTCCGCCCGCAGGGTGACGCGGAACACGGAGCCTTCGCCTTCGGCGCTTTCCACGACAACGGCGCCGTTCATCAGATCGACGAGCTTTTTTACAATCGCCAGGCCGAGCCCGGTCCCGCCGTATTTTCGGTTCAGCGCCGGGTGCAGCTGCGAGAACGGCTGGAACAGCAGGCTTTGCTTTTCGGCCGGAATGCCGATGCCGGTGTCCCGCACGGCAAGCTCGACCGCCGGCTTCCGGCCGGGCTTCAGAACGCTCCGCGCCGTGATGCTGATGCTTCCCGCCATCGTGAACTTGACCGCATTGCTGATCAGGTTCAGCAGCACCTGGCGGATTCTCGTCCCGTCACCCGTGATAATTACGGGGATGGCCGGATCGCAATCTCCGCTGAGGGCAAGCCCTTTTTCCTCGGCTTTGGGAAGAAACAGATCCGCCACTTCCCGGACGATGCCGCGCAGGTCCACCGGTTCCATGCCAAGCTGCAGCCGGCCGGTTTCGATCTGGCTGAAATCGAGAATTTCGTTCAGCACTTGAAGCAGGGAAGCGCTGCTTTCCTGAATGATCTTGGCGTAGCTCCGCTGCTCCTCGTCCAGTCTGGTTTCGGAAAGCAGCCCGACCATGCCGATAATCCCGTTCATCGGCGTACGGAGCTCATGCCCCATCATCGCCAGAAATTCCGATTTGGCGCGGTCGGCCCGTTCCGCCGATTCCTTGGCGGCCAGAATTTCCCGCTCGTCCGTGATGTCCTGGAACACCACGACGGCGCCTTTTTGTTCGCCCTTGTCGAAGAGAGGGTTGATCCGGTAGGTGGCGAGAAAGCTGGTGCCGTCTTTTCGCCAGAACACCGCCTCACGCCCCCAAAAGGGGACGCCCTCCCGAACCGCCTTCAGCATCGGCGATTGGCCCGGGGGATAGGCGCTTCCGTCGCAGCTAGTCATCAGGTGGTCGGAAAGAAGGCGCCGGCCGATCAAGTCCTCGGGCTCATATCCGATTGCGGCGGCGCCGGCCGGATTGATAAACGTCGTGTTTCCGTCGAGATCGAGACCGAAGATCCCTTCGGAGACGGAATTCAGGAGGAGCGAGTTGTTGTAGCTCAAGTTTTCAATTTGTTCGAGGTACTGCTTCTGCTCGGTGACATCCCGGGAGATGGTGACGATCTCCATCACGGTCTCCCCGTCTCTCCGTGCGAGGCGGCTCATGGTTTCCAGCCAGACGTACGTGCCGTCCTTGCGGCGAAAACGGTGCGGCTGACGGGGGAACTCGTCCATCGCCAAGGAGGACCGAACCATAGTCCGCAGCCCCGCCAGCTCGTCGGGGTGGCAGTAATCAAAAGCGCTCGAGCCTACCATTTCCTCGGGCCGGTACCCCAGAATCGTCTGGCAGGAGGGGGAGGCGTACCGGTAAATCAGCGTGTCGTCCGCCGACAGCCGGGCGACGAAATCCTTTGAATTCTCGGTAATCAGCCGATGATTCCGTTCGCTTTCCTCCAGCTGCTCTTCGATTTTCCGCCGCTCCGTGATGTCCTGCATCATGCCGACCACATGAAAGGGCTGGCCCTCCGGATTCCGGCTCAGGTTCCAAACGGAACGAATGGCTTTCCCGGTTCCGTCGGGCAGGGCGACGCGAAACACCACATCCTGGCCGAGGAAACCGTCCTTCACTACGCCGCGCGCTTCCCGTTCGACCCTGGTCCGGTCGGCGGGATGAATCAAAGCCAGCAGCTCCGCAAGGCCCGAAGCTTCCGGCTTTAAAAACCCGTGAAAAATACGGCAGACCTGCTCGGAAAAAACGATCCCGCCGGCTTCCCGGTCCCACTCGAACGAGCCTATTTGCGCCAGCCGCTGCGCTTCCGCCAGCGTGTCCTGATAATGCTTTTTCTCCGTGACATCCCGGCCGATGGTCAAAATTTTCTCGGGTTCCCCGTGTTCGTTGCGGACGACCTGAAAGGCGGTTTCAATCCAGATGTAATGGCCCTGCTTGTGCCGCAGACGCCGCGTGAACACTTCGCTGTCCGAATACAGCTTTCCGTGCTCGAGCATTTCTTCCGCATCGCTCGGGTGGTAGAGCTCGGTCCGGTTTTTGCCGACAACCTCATGCATTTCGTAACCGGTCACCTTCTTTATGGAAGGAGAACAATAAAGGATCGTGCCGTCCGGGAGGCTGTAGCTGATCACATCCTGCATATTGTCGGAAAGCAGCGTTTTCAGGTCAGGGTTTTCCCAGCGGATCAATTCCGCGTTTTTCTTCTCGGTGATGTCGGAGGCATTGACCAGCAAGAGCGGCTCGCCCGATTCCGTTCCAGCCAAGGAGAGCTGCACGGATACCCAGATCGTACGGCCGTCACTGCGCCGATAAAACTTCTCGGTGGCAAGCGGCTGCCCGCCTTCGCTCAGATGGGAGAGGGCGTCAGACAGCCAGCCCGCACAGCGGAACCCAAGTGCATCGAGCAGATCGTTTTCGGTTATGTGCAGCAGCTCCTTCTCGGTGCATGCAAGCAAGGAGCAAAAAGCGGGGTTGGCCCGGACGAAACGGGCGCTCCGCGGATCAAGGAGAGCCATGCCGTGTGGGGCTTGGGTAAAAAGCTGCTCATATAGCGACGACGGAAGCGACAGGGGGGTAACCACAATTAAAACCTCCTTCGCAAGTCGGCCAAGCTTGCGTGCTCATTCTCTTTTTCGCCGAATTTCTGGGTAGTAGTAGTATACGGTTTTTTTTCGAAGAGAAAAATAGGAACCGTCAGAATTTGTCGAAAAAAACAATTCTTTATCTTTTTTCATGTTCTCCCGCCCGAGACGCCCGGTTTAGCTGATAAAATGCGTCCGGCTTGGTATGATAGCAGAAAGATGGATGGTGGAAAAAGGAGGACCGGATGAAGCAGCTGCCCTTATCGCCTTCGGTTACCGCGTTTGAATACGACAGCCTGAACAATTGCCTCACTTACGTTTACCTCATCGAACGCGAAACGTCCTTTTACCTGATCGATACGTTTTGCGGAGCGGCCAGCATGGAACCGGTGCTTGAGCTCCTCCAGGGGAAGCCGGAAAAGGAGCTTCGGGTCGTCAACACGCATTTTCATTGGGATCACATTTGGGGCAACGGGGCTTTTTCAAAGGCCCGCATCCTGGCGCATCCTTTATGCCGGGAAAAAATCGCGGCGGAATGGGAAACGCAGTGGGCCGGCAACGGACAGCACGCCGAGGGGACGGTCGTCCAAAATCTGCCCGATCTCACGTTTGAAAACCGTCTGGCGTTTCCCGAGGACGGCATTGAGCTTTTTTACAGTCCGGGCCATACCGAGGACAGCATTTCCGTTTTCGACCGCCGGGAAGGCGCGCTTTACGCGGGGGACAACCTGGAGAAGCCGGTTGTCTATGTGGAATGGGACAACATTCCCGCTTATATAAACACGCTGCGGGGCTATACGCAGCTTCAGCCGCACAGCATTCGCGCCGGCCACACGCTGGCATTGGCGCAAGCCGACATCGCGGATACGATCCGCTACCTGGAGCGGCTCTCCGCCGGAGAAGACATCCGTTTCGCCACCGAAGAGGGCAGGAGGGTTCATGAGCAAAATGCCGCTTTTATCCGCAAATGAAGATACCGAGGCCGAAATTCAGCCGCTCCTGCATTTCCGCTTTCGCGGCGCGGACGGGAACCGGACGCTGACGTTCCGCCGCCCCAGCCGCATTGTTGCCGCGAACGGCGCCGGGGAGGTCCGGAACGCGCTTGAGGAAGTGCAGCGCTGCGTGGATCAGGGCTTTTACGCGGCCGGTTATGTCAGCTATGAAGCCGCCCCGGCGTTCGACCCGGCCATGCGGGTGAAGAGCGGCTCAAGACTGCCGCTGCTCTGGTTTGGCTTGTTCGACCGGGCGGAAGAGGAAGCGGAGCTGCCCGGCGAGCAAAGGGACTACTCCCTTTCGGCCTGGGAGCCGGATGTGACCCGGGAGGAGTACGTACGCGCCATTCAAGCCATCCGCGAGGAGATCGCCCGGGGCGAAACTTACCAGGTGAATTATACCTTTCGGCTGCGGGCGGCGTTTGAAGGCTCGGACGCGGCGTTTTTCCGTCGGCTGGCGTCGGCCCAGCAGGCGGGGTATGCCGCGTACTTGAATTTGGGCCGCCACCGGCTTCTGAGCGTTTCGCCGGAGCTGTTCTTCCGCGCGGACGGCCGGATGCTGACCGCCAAGCCGATGAAGGGCACTGCGCCGCGCGGCCTATGGCCAAGCCGGGACCGGGCCAACCGGGAAACGCTGGCCGCTTCGGAGAAGGATCGGGCGGAAAACCTGATGATCGTCGATCTTCTGCGCAACGATCTGGGCCGGCTCGCCCGGCCGGGCAGCGTCCGGGTGCCGAAGCTGTTCGAAATCGAACGCTACCCGACCGTCTATCAGATGACGTCCACCGTGACGGCGGAGCTGGACCGCCCCGCTTCGCTGCCGGAGCTGTTCGCCGCGCTGTTTCCGTGCGGCTCGATCACGGGCGCGCCGAAGATCAGCACGATGAGCCTGATCGAACGGCTGGAGGCTTCGCCGCGCGGGGTTTACTGCGGGGCGATCGGATACGCATCGCCGCACGGGGAAACGGTGTTCAACGTGCCGATCCGCACGGTCTGGATCGACCGGGAAGCGGGAACGGCCGAATACGGCACCGGAGGCGGCATCACTTGGGATTCCACGCCGGGCGGCGAATACGCCGAGGCGCTGGCCAAAGCCGATGTGCTGCTTCGGGCGGCGGGCGGAACGGCCTTCGCCCGGCCGGACTGCGCAGACTTCCGGCTGGTGGAGAGCCTTTTGCTGCGGGATGGAGCGTTTGCGCTGCTCCCGCGCCATTTGGAGCGGCTTGCCGGCTCCGCGGACTCGCTCGGCTTCCCCTTCTCCGAAGAGGAGCTTCGGCGGGCGCTTGAAGCTTGTGCGGCCGGGCATCCCGCGGGCGCCTGGAAGGTCCGCCTGCTGCTCGGAGCGGCAGGCGAGACGGCGTGGGAGGCGGAAGCGATCGAGGCGCCCGGTCCGTTTTCCCTGCAGCCGCCCCGGGAAGGACCGCTCCGCCGGACCGTGCTTTCCGACGAGCCGGTGGACAGCCGTGATCCGTTTTTGTATCACAAGACGACGGAGCGTTCGGTATACGCGCACCATTTTGCCAAAGGAAACGGCGCATTTGACGTGCTGCTTTGGAACGAGAAAGGCGAACTGACCGAGTTCACCCGCGGCAACCTGGTCGTCGAGCTGGACGGGAGGCTTCTGACGCCGCCCGTTTCGGCCGGGCTGCTCGCCGGCACCTTCCGGGAGGAGCTGCTCGGCCGCGGCGCTCTGACCGAAGAGAGCCTGACGCCGGATGATTTGCGGCGCGCCTCGGCGGTCTGGTTTATCAACAGCGTCCGGGGATGGGTAAGAACCGGGACTCATCAATAAACATCCTGACAAGAATGGAGTCGATCCTACATGGCCGATCAGATTAACCGCTGGATCGAGACGCTGTTTGATGCGGCGGGCCTTACGGGATACGGAGTTTTGCTGCTCACGATTCCGCTCGGCATCATCCAGGGCATTTTCGGCGTTTTTCCGTTCGCCACCCTCATCATGATCCATGTTTCCCGGCAGGGCATTGCGCACGGCTTTGCGGCCAGCTGGCTTGTGGGCCTGATCGCGGCGCTTGCGGTATATTTCCTGTGCCGCTCCACCTTTGTCGGCTGGTTCCGCCGCAAGTGGCTTAACAAGCTGGGCCGTTACGCCCGCTGGGAGCGCAACATCGAGCTGTACGGCGGGTGGGCGATCGTGCTGCTGCGCACGATTCCGATCATGCCGAACAACCTGATTTCCTTCCTGGCCGCGCTCGGCCACATGAAGCCCAAAACCTATCTGTGGTCCAACGCGCTCGGGGTCTTCTCGCATATCTGGCTGTTCGGCATTGTCAGCGCTGCGATTGTGTTCCCCGCGCGGGACATGACCGATCTGCTGGTCGCGTACATCGTCTTCTGCGCCGTGCTGATTTCCTGGTTCGGGGTCCGCTATTTCACGAAATACCGCCACATTCGCAAAGGAATGCAGGGAGGAAACCAGCAGGGATAGTTCCGTTCAAACGGTTTGCGCCCTTGAAAAAGCTTCCTTTCGCTTCCTATACTGGGACAGAAGAAGATTGCCATAAAAGCCGGATAAGCCGGCCGGACGAAGCGGCCCGGCAATCCGGCGGATAACGGAGCGTGATCGGATGGAACGCAAATGGACAGAGCTTGAGGCCTCCCTGGACCGGTTTGCGGAGGAGCAGGCCTTTTCGGGTATTGTGCGGATAACCGGCGGCGGGGAGACGGAGCGTTACGCCAAAGCGTTTGGCTATGCCAACCGGAGTGAAAAAGTCCCGAACGCACGGAATACGAGGTTCGGGATTGCGTCCGGCTGCAAGCTGTTTACGGCGGTTGCGGTTTGCCGCCTGGCGGAGCAGGGGAAATTCAGCCTCGACGACCCTCTGTCGGCCTGCCTGGGGGCGGAATTTCCCCGGTTTAACTCCGGCGTGACCGTGCGCCGGCTCCTGACGCATACGTCGGGCATCGCGGATTATTTTGACGAGGAGCTCATGGACGATTTTGAGGAGCTTTGGCGGGAAACGCCCATGTACCGGCTGCGGAAGCCGGCCGATTTTCTGCCGCTGTTTGCCGGAAAACCGATGAAAGGGACGCCCGGTGCGGCTTTTTCCTACAACAACGCCGGGTTTATTCTGCTTGGCCTTTTGGTGGAGGCGCAAAGCGGGCTGCCGTTTCCCCGGTTTGTCGAGGAGCAGGTGTTCGGGCCAAGCGGCATGACCGATTCGGGCTACTTTGCCCTGGACCGTCTGCCGGAACGGACGGCGCTCGGGTACATCGACGAGGAGGGCGGCTGGCGCACTAACGTTTATTCGCTCCCGGTGATCGGAGGGCCGGACGGAGGGGCGTTTACCACAGCCGAGGATCTTTCGCTCTTGTGGCATTCCCTTGCCGGCGGTTCGCTTCTCGGGCCGGACCTGACAAAGGAACTGCTCGCCCCCCAGGTTACAATCGCCCCGAACCGCCATTACGGGCTTGGCGTCTGGATTGAAACGGACCAAGCGGGCGTCCGGCAATACTTTATTATGGGCAGCGATCCGGGCGTGAGCATGGCGTTTTCGGTTTACCCGCAAACCGGGATGGAGATCGCCGTGCTGTCAAACAACGGAACGGGCGCGGGAGCAATTCGCCGGCTGGCGGACCCGGTGCTTTCGTCAGTCTGACGCACGTGCTACACTGAAGACAAGCATTCCCGTTCCCCGGCGGAACGGGGCATCACAGGAGGAGAGCGGAATGACGGAAATCATCGAAGGCATCCCCCAACTGGATGCCTATGAACTGAAAAAGCTTCTGAACGACCCCGCCCGAGACCACGTGTATGTCATCGACGTGCGGGAGCCGGAGGAATACGAGGCCGGGCATATCCCGGGCATTCCCCTTCTGCCGATGGGCGAATTTCCCGATCTGATCGACCGCTTCGACCAATCGGCGGAATACGTCCTGGTCTGCCGCAGCGGCAGCCGCAGCCTGGCGGTAGCCCGGTTTATGAAGCAGGCCGGGATCGCGAACGTGACCAACTTCCGGGGCGGCATGCTGAGCTGGATCGACGCGGTCCGGACGGGGCCGGAGCGTGTGGTGGAGGAGTTCTCCATGGACGGGCTGAAGCGAAACCGGCCGGACTGACCGGCCGGGCGGAGGATGCCATGAAAAAGAAAACCGGCAAGGAGGAACCCGAGCCGACAGGCATTCGGAACGAATACGAAGCGCTCGGCGTGGACGGCTATTACGCCGGCCACGGAGATGCTTACCGCAACCCGCACGAGCCGGTGGTCCGCGAGCTTCTCGGGGCCGCGCTTGAGGCGGGGTTTGTCGGCCGTTCCGTGCTTGACTTGTGCTGCGGCTCGGGAGAAGCGACGCTGGCGCTTGCCGGCTGCGAGGTGACGGGCGTCGATCCGTATACGGGCGAAGCATACCGGGCCCGAACCGGCAAGGAAGCGCTCCCGTACACGTTTCTCGACATCGCCCAAGGCGCGCTCGAAGGCGGGCGCTACGACTCCGTCGTCTGCAGCTTTGCGCTGCACCTGTGCCCCGAATCGCTGCTTCCCCAGGTGCTGTGGCGGCTGGCGGCCTTATCCGGCCGGCTGCTTGTCCTGACGCCGAACAAAAAGCCGGACTGCGACCGGCTGTCGGGCTGGTGGCTGGTGGAGGAGCTGCAGCTGAAGCGCGTCCGGCTTCGGGTCTATGCGCATGAAGGGCATGCGGGAGCGGAGAAGGACGGGGGATTTGCCAGGCCGCCGCGTTGAAGCAGGCCCCGGTGCGGTTCGGCAGGGAGACGCAGGTGTACGCCGGCCTGTGGACCGGCTCAGCTGCCTGCAATGCAGGCGGCGAGACACAAGGAGGAATGAAAAGTGACAGAACGGAACGATCACGAGCACATGCAGCAAACGGCGGCAGCCGTATCCGAAGGAGCGCTGCCCCGCTCCGCGCCCGGCGAGCAGGGAGTGGAGGCGTCCGGCATCCTGAGCTATCTGCGGGCCGTGGAGGAAAAAGGCATCGTCCTGCACAGCTTTATGCTGGTCCGCAACGGACATGTCGTGGCCGAAAAGTGGTGGGCGCCTTACCGCGCGGATCAAAATCACATGATGTTTTCCGTCAGCAAAAGTTTTACTTCGACGGCGGTCGGAATGGCCGTGGACGAGGGGCTTTTGACGGTGAACGATCCGGTGATCCGGTTTTTCCCCGACCTGCTTCCGGAAACGGTCGGAGAACAGCTCGCCGCGATGCGGGTCAAGGATCTGCTGACGATGGCTTCGGGCCATGCGACCGATACCTGGGGCGCTCTGATCGAAGACTCGGAGGACTGGGTAAAAGCATGGCTGGCCCTTCCGGTCGAAGAAGCCCCGGGCTCCCGGTTTGTGTACAACACCGGCGCTACCTTTATGCTGTCGGCGATCGTCCAGAGGGTATCGGGACAAACGGTCCGCGACTTCCTGCAGGACCGCCTGTTTGCGCCGCTCGGCATTGAAAACCCGGTGTGGGACGCCAGCCCGCTCGGCATCAGCACCGGCGGCTGGGGGCTGAACATCCGGACCGAGGACCTGGCGAAATTCGCGCAGCTGTATTTGCAAAAGGGCGTATGGAAGGGGAGACGGCTCCTGTCCGAAGCTTGGATTGAGGAAGCGACCCGAGCGCAAATCGACAACCGTCCGCCGGATGTG
This sequence comes from Gorillibacterium sp. sgz306347, assembly GCF_059735245.1. Lineage (NCBI taxonomy): Bacteria > Bacillati > Bacillota > Bacilli > Caryophanales > Paenibacillaceae > Gorillibacterium > Gorillibacterium sp. sgz306347. Next base: position 25,051 of record NZ_JCAPET010000048.1, on the reverse strand, counting down.
CTGCCCCCCGAGCAGTGGGCCGAAGAGGACGAAAAGCTGTTCGGCAGCCAGGTGTGGCTGGACAATATCCGCGGCTATGGCTATCAGTTCTGGCGCTGCCGCCACAACGTTTATCGGGCCGACGGCGCGTTCGGGCAGTTCGGCATTGTGCTTCCGGATTGGAACGCCGTCATTGCCATAACGGCAAGCGAACCCAAAGCCCAGCTTTCGCTGGACCTGGTTTGGGAGCATTTGCTGCCGGCCATGAAAGCGGCCGGAGAGCCGGTTGACCGGTCGGCCGAAGCGGAGCTGGCCCGGGTACAGCTAGCCTATCCGCCGGTGTGCTCGGCGGCCGGTGCGGACGTGCAGCCGGATTTCGCGGCGCGCGTTTACCGGCTGGAGCCGAACCCGCTTACCTGGGAGACGGTTTCTTTTGCTTTCGAAGCGGACAAGTGCACGGTTACGGTTAAAGATGCGGACGGAACGGAGCAGATCGTCTGCGGGGATGGCGTTTGGGAGGCCGGGACGATCGGCATGAAGCACGGCGTTCCCCCCCATTTGCTGGGCAAGACGCTGGTGCCGACGCCGGTGTCCGCTTCCGGTGGCTGGACGGAGAGCGGAGAGTACCGGCTGGACCTGCGCTTTACCGGCACGCCTTATACGGATACGCTGCTCTGCCGGTTTGAAGGAGACGGCCTTTCCATCCGGTTTTCCGACGACCTGCCGCAGCGGTCCGAGAACTGGCCCGAATCGCGTCCGGATTTGACCGGAACCCGCCTTCCTGCCTAATTTTCCTGTAAAGCCCCGTTCCGAAAGCCGGAGCGGGGCTTTGATGTGGCGCTGTTTGTTCACAAAATATTAATTGACAATGATAATCATTATCAATTAACGTGGAGGTAGCTTCCCGGAAAGCGGAAGAAGGAGGGCAACCGATGAAAGTAATAGTCGTTTACGCCAGTCTGACGGGGAACACCGAGGAGATGGCCGGGCTGGTTGCAGAGGGCGCACGGGCGGAAGGCTGCGAGGTGGCGCTGAAGCCGGTCGAATCCGTGCATTCGCCGCAGCTGCTTGAATATGATGGCATTATTTTTGGCTCTTACACATGGGGGGAAGGCGAACTGCCCGACGAGTTCCTTGATCTGTACGACGATCTGGACAGCCTGGAGCTTGACGGCCGTGCGGCGGCGGTTTTCGGCTCGGGCGACACCTATTACGCCGATTTCTGCAAGGCCGTCGACCTGCTGGGCGATAAGCTCGCCGAGCGCGGGGCTGCGCTAGCGGCGGAAAGCCTGAAAGCGGACATGGGGCCGGACGCGGAGCAGCAGGAAGCCTGCCGGGCCATGGGACGGAGCGTGGCGCGGACGGCTCTGCTTGGCAAAGCCAACGCTTGATCGCGGTTTAAATAGCAGAGCTGACGCCATGCGCCGGCTTCCTTGTGAACCTTCCCGCCGGGGAAGGTTTTTTTTGTGTGGGGAGGCGTCCGGAAAAGCAGGAAACCGCAAAAGCAAAGGGAATTCATAAAATGAAGGACAGCCCCTTATTCATCGCCGCCGGCAAAAAGCTCGTCCAGCATCCGTTCGCGGTTGTTGAGAAATTCGCGCGTGATGGCGTAATGGTCGGTTTCCTCCAGCGCTTTCGGCTCGATGCCGTTTTCGGATAGCTGATAGATGAGCGCACCGGGATACGCCATGAGAATTGGCGAATGGGTGGAGATAACAAATTGCGAGCGCCTGCCGACCAGCTGGTGAATGCGGGCGAGCATGGCCATTTGGCGAAAAGGGGACAGGGCCGCCTCCGGCTCGTCCAGCAGGTACAGGCCGTTTCCGCCGAAGCGGTGGAGAAACGCAGCGAAGAACGATTCCCCGTGCGACTGCTCGTGGAGCGATTTGCCTCCGTAGGAGGCTTTGACCGGCGGGGCGCCGGACGGAATCCGGTCCATTTCTTCGATGCTGGTCGCCAGATTATAGTAGCTCTCCGCCCGGAAAAAGAAGCCGTCGCGCGCTTTGCGCGTTCCCCGCACCAGCCGCACGTACCGGTACAGCTCGGAGTGGGTTTCCTCCGTCGAAAAAGAGAAATTCAGCGTACCGCCTTCCGGGTTAAAGCCCCAGGCCACGGCGACCGCTTCCAGCAGCGTCGATTTGCCCATGCCGTTCTCTCCGACCAGATAGGTGATCCGGGGATGCAGCGGGAGGGATTCCAGGCCGCGGAGAGCGGGCAGGTGAAACGGATACCGGTCGAAAGAGGGCACTTCATGACGAAGCAGCTCTACTTTCCGCAAATAGGCGTCTTGCTCGTCCAGCATGTGTATCTTCCTCCGCTTCGGAGCCGGGGATGGCGCCGATTGTCATTTTTAGTCGCTCAGGCCGAGCGGGTTATGTTATAATTCGCTCGTGGCAAATTATAACAAAATTACAAAAGATATCGCCATAACCAGTTGGGGGACGAGAATGAAACGGTTGTACAGAATCGCCGCGCTTGTACTTTTGACTGCTGTCCTGCTGGGAGCCGTGACCGCCAAGGCGGCGCCGGAACAGCAAGAAACACGCATTAAAGAATGGCAAATGAAATGGGGAGAAAACGGGGCGCCCAGGCCCGACCATCCGCCTCTCGGGGACAATGAAGGCTGGATGACGATCCGCTCGTCCAGCACGCTGCTGGAGAAGCCGGACCACGTGGCGTCGGGATGGATACGGGTCAAGCTTCCGGAGCTCTCCGACAAGACTTACGCCATGTTTATCAAGAAGCTGTATACCCTCAATCTCCGGATTTTTCTGGAGGACCGCCTGATTTACGAGTCCAACCGGGAATATATCCATGATATCAATAAATTGCTGCTCCCGCTCGACCATGATTATTCCGGGAAAACGCTGTATTTCTGGATGGAAACCCCGCAGCACCGCATCGGCATCGGCGACGATATCATCGTGGGCGAATATCAATACATCACGGGAAGTTACGGGGAGCCCGATCTCCTCAACACCCTGCTGTCCGGAGCGCTGATGTTTGCGGGCCTGGCCATTCTTATCGGCGGTTTGCTGCAAGGCCGGCACTACCGGGCGACCTGGATCTATCTCAGCCTCATCATCATGTCCGCGGGTGTGCTGCTTCTTTCGCATTCGCTGCTCTTTAACAACCTCGGAGGCTTCGCGACCTTCAGCATGATGTCGTTCGACCTCTCTATGGCCATTGCGATGTTTTCCCTGATCGCGTTTTTTGAGAAAATTTTCGGCTCGGGCGTGTTCAAGCTGATCACCCGTTTCCGGCTGTTCCAGACCGTGTTCTCGGCCGTTTGCGTAGTCATTAGCATTCTCTACCCGATTGTCGGCGTCAGCTTGCAGGAAGTCTACGTTTTCTTTACGGTGACCTTTAGCGGCTTTGTTATTTTTGCGCTGTTCGCGCTCATTTTGTTCCACGCCATTCTGTATGCGGTCAAAGGCAACCGCGACGCGGCGATTTTTATGGGCGGGTTTACGATTTTTGCCGGGGTGGGCATTTCGGAGCTCGCCTGGTACTTCATCAAGTCGTACCGCTACGACTTGGTCTGGTGGAAATGGGGGCTGCTCGGGCTGATCGTTTCGCTGATCCTCATCATGGGCCGCTCTATCGCGTTTAACCACCGCCAACTCGTGATTTATTCGAAGGAACTGGAGATGTTCAACAACGAGCTTCGCCGTTCGGAAAAAATGGACATCATTAGCGAGCTTGCGGCCTCCGTCGCCCACGAGGTGCGAAATCCGCTTCAGGTGACCCGCGGGTTTCTGCAGCTTTTGACAGGGAAATGCCCGAACCCGCCCGAAGCGTCCTACATCCGGCTGGCGCTGACGGAGCTGGACCGTGCTTCCGGCATCATCACCGATTTTCTGACCTTCGCAAAGCCCGAGCTGGACGATGTCGCCAAGCTGAACCTGATGGTGGAATTTGAACAGGTGGAGAGCATTTTGCAGCCTCTTGCCAGTTTGCAAGGCGGGGACTTGCGGATTTCCATTGCGCCCGATCTGATCGTGCTGGGCAACGCTTCGAAATTCAAGCAGGCGATTGTCAATATCGTCAAAAACAGCATTGAGGCGTTTCAAGAAGACGGGCTGGTGGAAATTTGGGCCATGGAGGAAAACGGCGAGGTGGTCATTCGAATCCGCGACAATGGGGAGGGGATGGAGCCGGCGGAGATCGCACGGCTCGGGGAGCCGTACTTCTCCAACAAAACGAAGGGCACCGGACTGGGCCTGATGGTTACGTTCCGGATCATTGAGGCGATGAAGGGGAAAATCGAGTTTCAAAGCGAAAAAAAGGCGGGGACGGAGGTCACGATTCGGCTGCCGAAAGCAACCGGGGCGTGACCTCGCGTCTCCCGCCGCCGTGTTCCGGTCAGCTCCAGGCGCCGAGCGGTTTTACTTCAGCCTTGATGGTATCGGAAGGGGCGGGCGGAATGACCAGATAAAACTCATCGGAGCCTTCCTCTACCGTGCGCAGCTTCAGGTGATCCGGGAGTTTGATTCCGAGAGCCTGCTGGATGGCGGCTTTCGGATCGGCCAACAATTTGGCTTTGAACTCGGGATCCAACCAAGCTTTCTGAATCACTTGCGTTCTCAAAACGGCTTCTGCTGACATTTTACGTTCACCCTTTCACAGATTATGTAAGTGCATAGTAAATTATAGCAGAATCAGATAGAAAGTGCTAGAATTATCTGGAAGTTAGGCGAGGCATGTGCGTGCCTTCAACATTTTCCGCTATAAAGCCATTATCCACGAGAGGCGGAGGCTTGTGAACTGGTATAACGATTTTTTCGAGGAATTGAGGATCGTGGACGGCGAGTGCCGGAGGACGGCTTCTGCGTTACCGGGCCCCTTTGCCGATCAGGCTTTGCTTTGTCTGGACCGGTTTGACCTTTTGGACAAGACGGGCGGCCGGAATTTTATCTGCAGTCTGCTGCCCTACTGGCTTTCCGACGTGACCGGTCTCCCGCGGGAGACCTGTCGGAAATTGGCGGTCGGCAACGTGTTCGGCATGCTGCATTATTTTCTGCTGGATGACGCCATGGACACGTCCGACCCGGAAGCGCGCCGGCTGCTGCCGCTCGCGCACTTGTTTTACGCGGAATTCATGAGGGCTTATCTGCCGCTGTTTGCGTCCCGGCCGGACGCGCTGGCCTACTATATGGAATACACGGGGGAATGGGCGGTAAGCGTGACGGGCGAAGGAGAAGCGGACTTTTTCCGGTCCGAGCTGCGCCGGACGGCGGGAAAATCTGCGCCGCTCAAGCTGTCTGCGGTCGCAGCTTTGCTGCTTGCCGGGAAGGAAGAACAAATCGGGCAGGTCGTCGAAGCGCTGGAGTGGACGCTTGTCACGCTGCAGATGGCGGACGATTGGACCGATTGGGCCGAGGACCTGGCGGACGGCTCCTACAACGGGCTGCTTTCTTTCGCGAGGAGTGAAAAAGAAAAAGCGGCGGACGCGACAAGCACGGCGGAATGGGCCAGCGGTTCGGAAACGGCGGAAACGGCGGAACGGACGAAAGTGGCGGAAGCAAGGGCGGCTGCGGAGGGGAGGGAAGCTATAGGAGCAACAGTGGCTGCGGAGGAAACGGAAGCAATAGGAGCAACGGCGGCTGAGGAAGAAGCGGAAGCAATAGAANGGCTGCGGAGGGGAGGGAAGCTATAGGAGCAACAGTGGCTGCGGAGGAAACGGAAGCAATAGGAGCAACGGCGGCTGAGGAAGAAGCGGAAGCAATAGAAGCAGCGGCGGCTGCGGAGGGAACGGAAGCAACAGAAGCAGCGGTGGCTGCGGAAGAAGCGAAAGCAATAGAAGCAGCGGCGGCTGCGGAGGGAACGGAAGCAACAGAAGCAGCGGCGGCTGCGGAAGAAGCGAAAGCAATAGCGGCCGTGGCACTGACGGAACGGACGCAAGCGAATGTGGCGTGGAGCGGTCTGGCGGAGGCTGACGTGCGCGCGTTTCTTTACGATCGCGGCGGGCTGTTGCAATATGCCGGTATCGCGCTTGGCAATGTGGCGCGTGCGGAAAGGACGGGCCTCGACGCGCCGTATCTTTTAGCCTATCACCGTGATCTGGCGGAGAGCATCCGCAGAGGCGCAGAGCAAATCGAGGCGGAGAAACGGATTTTGGCCTCGGGCGGCCTGGCCTATTGGCTGAGCCAAAACGGGATGGACGGTATGAATTCATAAAACTAGTGGACAAAGCGGCTGGTCCTGTTACGGATACGCGAGACGGAAAATATAAAAAAGGACTTGCACAATTCATCCCCGCATGATAATATATTATTCGTGTCTTGGGTCCGTAGCTCAGCTGGCAGAGCAGTTGACTCTTAATCATCAGGTCGTGGGTTCGATCCCCACCGGGCCTACTTTTATCCAAGCGACAAAAAACAACCGCGCGTTTAACGAACCGGGTTGTTTTTTTTTGCCCGGATGTGGCGTTGGTTTACAAAAGAACGAGCACAGATCGGACGGGTGAACGCATGAACAACATCGTGTTTTTTGACTCGGGGCTTGGCGGACTGACGGTCCTGCACGAAGCACGCCGGCTCCTTCCGGGCGAATCGTACCTTTATTTTGCCGATAGATTGAACGTGCCATACGGAACCAAACCGAAAGAACAGGTGCGGGCCTGCATTCTGGACGCTATCCGCCCGCTGGTGGATGCCGAGACCAAAGCGCTGGTCGTGGCCTGCAATACGGCAACGAGCATTGCCATTGGGGATTTGCGCGATCGCTATCCCGATATTCCGGTGATCGGCATGGAGCCGGCCGTCAAACCTGCCGTTGAGATCAGCAAGCAAAGCGGCGGCGGGCGGGTACTCGTGCTGGCGACGCCGCTCACGCTGCGTGAAGCGAAATATCACGAGCTGGTTAAGCGTGTGGACGACCTGAGCGTGGTGGATTCGCTGCCGCTGCCGGAGTTGGTCACGCTGTGCGAATCGTTGACGTTCGACGGCCCCAAGGTCCAGGGCTACCTCGCCGCTCAGTTTGAGGGCCTTGATTGGGCCCGCTACGGAACCGTCGTGCTGGGCTGCACCCATTTTCCCTACTACCGGACATTCCTCACGAAGTATCTCCCGCCGCACGTCCGACTGATCGACGGGAGCACCGGAACCGCCGCCCGGCTGCAGAAGCTTCTTGGAGACAAGGCGGCCGCCTCGCCGTCCCCCATCTCAAACGAGGCCGCTATGCATGGCATCGATTTCCGCTGCTCCGGCTCCGACCCGGACTATCTGGAGCGCCTCAAGCAAGCTTTTGCCTGGTACCGGACCGACCGGTTCCGGAACGGACTGCCGCGCAGTTGAGGCCGGATTAAGCCGGACCACGCCGCCCTTCGGCAGCTTTAGGCTGCTGCAACAGCCTAAGACCTGCCGCATCATCTGTTATCCCGGTCGCGTGGTACCCACCCGTGGCTCAGCCGTCCCGGCAGGAAGGCAATTACACCGCATCTTCGGTTGCCGGTCAAAGGCCTCGTCCGGTAGCCGAGTCAGATAGCCAGTCCGCTGCCTCGCTGGCAGCCAGTTCGCATAACAATGGTAGCTCAAACGGCTGCCTCACAACGGTCCAAGTCGACCGCCTCGTCCGGTAGCCGAGTCCGCTGCCTTGCTGGCGGCCAGTTCGCTTAACAATGGGAGCTGAATCGGCTGCAACACAACGGCCCAAGTCGACCGCCTCGTCCGGTAGCCAGTCCGCTGCCTTGCTGGCAGCCAGTTCGCTTAACAATGGTAGCTGAATCGGCTGCATCACCGATGGCCCAGTCTGCCATCATTGATAGCAAAGTTGGCTGCATCCGATAGCCCAGTCGACAGCATCACCGATAGCTCAATTGTTTGCATCATCCGGGGCTTGTTCGCCGCCTATTCAGGCCCGGGCCCTTGCTCATCGCTAACCGCTAACACTGCTTCTTTGGTAAACAAATCCTCGTGCGCCGTGCGCCTTCTCGCCATTTGGCGGGAAGGTTTTTTTGTGCAAATCGGCCGACTCGGCCCCCCATTAAGCGGGACCGTCTTGTTCAATAGAGCCACGGAATCTCTAACGGTTGCCACAGCGGCTAATTGCCCCAAAATGGGCGTTTGAAATTTGTAACGGTTGCCACAGCGCTTATTTTTGATTTTTTGCCGGTTGGAGCCCGTTTTTTCCTCAAATAAGCTCCATGGCAACCGTTAGCGCAAAAAAAGGGCGCTTTTGGCGGAAATAAGCTCTGTGGCAACCGTTAGCGCAGGACGACAGGTAAAATGGGATGTCTGCGACTAATCACTTGGCTAAAAACGAAACGAAAAGCTTGCGGTAGCCCGAACTTCGTAAAAAAGTCTTCATCAGGCGGACAGGCCAAAGCATAGTGGAAAAGTCGGCGGTTCAACCATAGGCTAAAGCGCGATGAGAAAGTCTAGTTCTGCCATAGGCTAAAGCGCGATGAGAAAGTCTAATTCTGCCTTAGGCTAAAGCGCAACGAAAAAGTCTAAATTTCGCCCATAGCTACAACTTAAGGGAGTAGTTTTCGGTCTGGCCGCAGGGCTCTATTGGGGGATAGGACCGAGAACGTCGTGCCCGACGGCCGGGAACCGAGGCAGTCGTTCTTAACCTTTGAAAAAGCGCCAGGAGGCAAGCGTTCTTATCCCTTGAAAAGCGCCACCGAGGCAGCGTTCCCTCTTTTCTTCGGGTTTCTTTCCATCCGCAAGCTCCGGATGCTCGTCGTAAAAACGCCTCCAAAAGCCACGAAAATTTCCGTTGCAGTTTTGGCGGATTGCGCTATAATAAGTTCGTAATTGTAAACTTTAAGTTGGGTTATACCAAACATTCTCGACTTGAAGTTTACATATTCTAAACAAATAGAGGGTATTCGATGCAAATCGGCAAAAAGATCAAAAATCTGCGGTTGAAAAAAGGGCTGACCCAGGAGGAGCTCGGCGAGAGGACGGATTTGAGCAAAGGGTACATCTCCCAGCTCGAGCGCGACCTCAGTTCGCCTTCGATCGAGACCTTCTTTGACATTCTGGAGGTGCTCGGCTGCAAGCCGAAGGACTTCTTCGACGAGGACGAACGCGAGCAGAAGGTCGTATACGGCGAGGACGACCGGACCGATTTCCGCGACGAGGAACGGGGGTACCGGATTCAATGGCTGGTGCCGGAATCGAACGAGAAGCTGATGGAGCCGATCCGCCTGACGTTTGACGGAAGCGGGGAGTTCAAGCAGTTCGAGCCGTCCCGCTCCGAGACATTTGCCTACGTGCTGAGCGGGCGGGTGACCATCCGGCTCGGCAAGCGAACCTACACGGCCTCGGCGGGAGAGTCGGTTTACTATCAAGCCTCGGAAGAGCACCAGATCGTCAACGGCCATGACGGTCCCTCGGAATTGATTCTCGTTGCCACGGAATCGTATTTGTAACATTGAACATCACCGCCAAAAGGAGTGCCGGACATGACCGCTGACAACACCATCATCCGTTTTGAGCATGTCACCAAACGATACGACGATGACGACATCGTGCTGAACGATGTCAGCTTCGAGATCGAACGGGGCAAATTTTACACCCTGCTGGGCCCGTCGGGCTGCGGCAAAACCACCATTCTGCGGATGATCGCCGGGTTTATCACCCCGAGCGAAGGAACGATTTCCTTTAACGGGAAGATCATTAACAACGTGCCGGCCAACGAACGCCAGGTGAACACGGTGTTTCAGGACTACGCCCTGTTCCCGCATCTGAACGTGTTCGAAAACGTGGCCTTCGGCCTGCGCATCAAGAAGATGAAAAACGCAGCCATCAAGCAAAAGGTGGCCGAAGCCCTGCGCTTCGTCAACCTTGCAGGCTACGAAAACCGGGAGATCCGCGAAATGTCCGGCGGCCAGCGCCAGCGGGTGGCGATCGCCAGGGCGATCGTGAACGAGCCGGAGATCATTTTGCTGGACGAACCGCTTTCGGCGCTCGACCTCAAGCTCCGGTATGAGATGCAGTACGAGCTTCGCGAGCTGCAGCGCCGCCTGGGCATCACGTTTATTTTCGTTACGCACGACCAAGAGGAAGCGCTCGCGATGTCCGATTACATCTTCGTGCTGAACGACGGCATCATCCAGCAGAGCGGGACGCCGACGGACATCTACGACGAGCCGATCAACCGGTTCGTGGCCGACTTCATCGGCGAATCCAACATTGTCAGCGGCATGATGCGGGAAGACTTCCTGGTGGAATTCGCCGGCAAGCGTTTTGAATGCGTTGACCAGGGGCTTAGCACGAACGAGCCGGTGGAGATTGTAATCCGGCCCGAGGATCTGGAGATTACGACGCCCGAGCTGGGCAAGCTTCAGGTAAGGGTGGACACCCAATTGTTCCGCGGGGTGCATTACGAGATCAGCACCTACGACGAAGCGGGCAACGAATGGCTCGTGCACTCCACCAAGAAAGCCGAGGTCGGCTCGACCATCGGGCTGGCGTTCGATCCGGAAGCGATCCACGTGATGCGCTTCGGCGAGACGGAGGAAGAATTCGACAAGCGGCTGGAAGCCTACAGCGAGGTCGGCCATGGAGACTAAAGCCCGCAACCTTTACCTGATTCCGTATGTGCTGTGGATTGTCCTGTGCGTCGTCGCGCCGATTCTTATGATCGTGTATTACTCGCTTTTTGATATCGAAGGCAACTTTACCTTTTCCAACTACGCCGACTTCTTCACGCCGGTTTACCTGCGGATGACATTGAGCTCGTTCTGGTATGCGTTTCTGATTACGGCCTTTTCGCTTCTGATCGCTTACCCGACCGCTTATCTGCTGACCCGCACCAAGCACAAGCGGCTTTGGCTGCTGCTGATCATCCTGCCCACCTGGATCAATCTGCTGCTCAAGGCGTACGCTTTTATCGGCATATTCGGCACGTATGGCGCGGCCAACAGCTTCCTGGAGCTGATCGGCATCGGTACGAAGCAGATTTTGTTTACGGATTTCAGCTTTGTCTTTGTTTCGGTCTACATTTTCATTCCGTTTATGATTCTGCCGATCTTCAATGCACTGGAAGAGCTGAATCCGACCCTGTTGGACGCCTCGCGCGACCTTGGCGCTTCCGGCTGGACGACGTTTCGGCGCGTTATCCTTCCGTTGACGCTGGACGGCGTCAAATCGGGGGCGCAGGCCGTGTTCATTCCCGCGCTGTCGCTGTTTATGATCACGCGGCTGATTGCGGGGAACCGGGTCATCACGCTCGGGACGGCCATCGAGCAGCACTTTCTGGTCACGCAGGACTGGGGCATGGGAGCGACCATCGCCGTGTTCCTGATTCTCGCCATGGTCATCATTATGTTCGCCACCGGCACGCGCAAAAGGAGGGGGGAAGCTTGAAGCCCGTCAATCATCTGTCCCGGGTTTACCTGGCGGTTATCTTTGTCATCCTGTACGCGCCGATCTTCTATCTGATGTATTATTCGTTCAACAGCGGCGGCTCGATGCACGGCTTTGAAGGCTTTACGCTCGACTACTACAAAGAAGTGTTTCAGGACACCCGGCTTCTGATCATCGTGCTCAACACGCTGGTCATTGCGCTCCTGTCCGCGGCCCTTGCGACCATCCTCGGCATCGCCGGGGCGCTGGCCATCACAGAGGTGCGCCGCCGGAGAGCGAAAAACGCGCTGCTGGCCTTCAACAACGTGCTCATCGTCAGCCCGGACGTAATCATCGGCGCTTCGTTCCTGATTTTGTTTACGATTCTGGGCGTGCGGCTTGGCTTTACCTCCGTGCTGCTGTCGCATATCGCGTTCAGCGTGCCCATCGCCGTGCTGATGATCCTGCCCAAGCTGCAGGAAATGAGCCCGACGCTCATCGACGCCGCCCGCGATCTGGGGGCGACCCGTTGGGACGTGCTGACCAAGGTCATTCTGCCGTTCATCAAACCGGGCATTTTCGCCGGCTTTTTCATGGCGCTGACCTATTCGCTCGATGATTTCGCGGTTACCTTTTTCGTCACCGGCAACGGCTACTCCACGCTGTCCGTCGAGATTTACTCGCGGGCGCGGCAGGGCATCTCGCTGTCGATCAACGCGCTTTCGACGCTGCTGTTCCTGTTTACGATTCTGCTGGTGATCGGGTATTACTTCATCAACCAGCGGCATACAAACCGCACGCCGCGGATGGGGGTGCCGAAGTGAAGCAGCTTGTCCAGACCTTCGCCACGATCTTCATCGTCGCGTTTCTGCTCATGTACGGCACGCATTACCTGAACGCCTCCGAAGGCTACACGGGCGGCAATACGCTCAGCATTTACAACTGGGGCGATTACATCGACCCCGAGCTGATCAACGAGTTCGAAGAGGAAACCGGCATGAAGGTCATCTACCAGACCTTCGATTCCAACGAAGCGATGATGACCAAAATCGAGCAGGGCGGCACGACGTTTGACGTAGCGATTCCGTCCGAATACGCGATCAGCAAAATGATCGAGGAAGACCTGCTCCTGCCGATCGACCACAGCAAGCTGCCGGGCATCGCAAACATCAACCCGCGGTTTATGGACTTGTCCTTCGACCCGGGGAACAACTATTCCGTACCGTATTTCTGGGGGACGGTCGGCGTTGTCTTCAATCCGGAGCTGGTCGGCGACCTGACGTTCACCAGCTGGGACGACCTGTGGGACCCGTCGCTCAAGAACAAGATTCTGCTCCTGGACGGCGCGCGGGAAACGATCGGCTTTGGCCTCAACAGCCTGGGCTACTCGCTGAACGACACGAACGAAGAGCACCTGCAGGAAGCCAAAAACAAACTGTACCGCATGACCCCGAACGTGAAAGCGATCGTCGGCGACGAAATCAAAATGCTGCTGGCGAACGAAGAAGCCGCGGTGGGCGTCGTCTGGTCGGGCGACGCGTCGGAGATCATGGACGAAAACGACAAACTGGACTACGTAGTGCCGGAGGAGGGCTCGAACGTCTGGTTTGACAACATGGTCATTCCGAAGGGAGCCCGCAATCTGGAGGGAGCGCACCAGTTTATCGAATTCATGCTCGATCCCGAGCATGCCGCCCAAAATGCGGAATACGTCGGTTATTCCACGCCCAACGAAAAGGCGATGGAGTTTCTGCCGGAGGACATTTCCGGGGACAAGCGCTTTTACCCCGATCCCGAGCTGACCGACAAGCTGGAGGTTTACGACAACCTCGGCAAACGGATGCTTTCCCACTACAACGAGCTTTTCCTGGAATTCAAAATGCACAAAAAGTAAGGCCGCAAGCCGAAAAAAAGCCGTCGGTTCGGAGCGTCATTGGGGCGCGGACGAAGCGGATTTCCGACGACGAGACACCCAAGAGCCGCCGATAGCAACCGCTCGCCGCCATACATGGCGGACGCCCTGAAACGAAACTGCCGGTCGGGCAGGTACAGGTCCGGGAGAACATCGGATATTGCGGATGCACAACACGAAGCCGTCTTTCTTGCGATAAGGAAGGCGGCTTTTTCTTTTTACATTAGCGGGGAATGAAGACGACGAAGAGGAGCGTGTTTGCGAGTGACGGATAACAATCCATTGAAAACGGGGCAATACGGAACGGATCAAAAATTCAACGCGCGGGTGGCGCTTCATGCCAAGTACGGGACGAACAAATACCCGTGGCCGCTGTGGGTATTCGACCGGATGGAAAAGAAGGAACCGGCGCGGGTGCTGGAGCTGGGCTGCGGAAACGGGCTGCTTTGGGCGGTAAACGCCCGGCGCATTCCGTCCGGCTGGGACATCGTCCTGTCCGATTTTTCGGAAGGCATGCTGGCCGGGGCGAAGGCCAATACCGCGGAAGCGAGGGAAGCCGGGGCGGCTCTATCCTATCGGATCATCAACGCGGAACAAATTGGCTATCCCGACGAAACGTTCGACATTGTCATCGCCAACCACATGCTGTATCACGTGCCTTCTATCGAACAGGCAGTAAGCGAGTTCGGCCGGGTCCTGAAGCCGGGGGGCATGTTTTATGCCACGACGGTCGGGGAGGAAAACATGCGGGAGATGGCCCGCTGGTGCCGGGAATTCGATCCCGCTTCCCGCCTCGAGGACATTCAGGCATCGGTGACCGGCCGGTTTTCCCTGCAAAACGGGACGGCGCAGCTTTTGCCCGTGTTTGCGGAGGCGGTCGTGCACCGGTACGAGGATGCGCTTCGGGTGGACGATCCGCAGGCGGTCGTCGATTACGTGCTGTCGCTGAACGGCTTGATGGAGAACGTGGAGGTGCTCGCTCCCGGGCGGGCGGAGGAGTTCCGCGTTTTCCTCGAGGGGCGGCGCGGCCCGGACGGGATGCTGGCCATCGGGAAGGAGTCGGGCATTTTCGTATGCCGGAAAGAGCGGCGCTGAGCAGCTTGATTGGGTTATGTGATGGCCCGAGGGGCTAACGGTTGCCGGATACCCTAATAGGCTCCTACAAAGTCACCTCGGACAGCCGAAAGCCGTTTGGCAGGGACCGCGCAGACCGGGCGCGGCTCTCTGGTCAATTCCAATTTGATATGTTATATTTAGACTAAGTCTAAAAATAGAAAAGAGGAATGCCGATGGCCCGCAAAGGACAACTGACCGCACCCCGCAAGCATGTCTACGACGTGGTCTGCTGCTCCGGCGACCATCCGACCGCCGCGGAAATCATTGAACGGCTGAAGGAGCGAGGCTGCTGCATCGCTTACGCGACCGTATATAATTCGCTGCGCTACCTGACCGAGGAAGGGCTTCTGCGCGAGCTGAAGCTGGAGGGAGGAGCCAGCCGTTACGAAGCCCGGCTGGAGGAGCACGCCCATGTCGTTTGCACCGCCTGCGGACGGGTGGACGAAGTGTACGTCGAGCCTCCGGCAGACTGGATAAAGCAGGTGGCCGGGAAGAGCGGGTACCGTCTGGACGGCCATGATCTTTTGTTGAAGGGAGTGTGCGCCGCATGCAGGGAATCGAACCCGTCGCCGGCCGGAACGAATTGACCCCGGGCGCAGCCCTCGTTCTTGACGAGGCTTTGCCGAAAGGAGCTTTTTGCGCCTCCACCCGGCGAATCGTGGTGGTGAGTCCTTTTCCGGCATCGCTGCGGACGCTTGTGGTGGAGCTGACCGAGCGCTGCTTCGACGTGCTGGTGCTCCACAAGCAAAGCGATCCGCTGCTGGCGTCCGTCGAGGCCGATTTGTATATCATCGACCGGACGCCCGGCGCCGCGGCGGCCGACGCCGGAGACGCGCACAGCCTGAGCGGCAAGGGGCCGACACTTTATTTGGTCGGGGCTGAGGCGGATGCGCCGAGAGGAAACGCCGCCGTTTTAACCTGGCCCGGTCCTGTGGAGGCCGCACTGGCAAAGGTATGGGAGCTGACCGAAGGGAGGCTTTCGGTGACGGCGTGGCCGCACGGCCGTTTTGCGTTCAAGGACCTGGTGCTGGACGCCACACGGATGACGCTGCACCGGGACGGCGTGCGGATCGAGCTCACCAAAACGGAATTCGGGCTGCTGAAATGCCTGATGGAGGCGGGGGGCCGCGTGCTTACCCGGCAGGAAATTCTCGATGCCATCTGGGGCGAGGACTACTTCGGGGGCAGCAACTACGTGGACGTTCACGTCAAAAGCCTTCGGCAAAAGCTGGGCGACGACCCGCGCAAGCCGCGTTACATCGCCACGGTGCGCGGAGCGGGCTACCGGACGGCCGACTAAAGGAGCAACAAAACAGGGGCCTGTACTTGGTCTGCGCTGTCCGAAAGGACTGCGGGGACCGGGTGCGGGCCTTCCGCATCCCTGGCGCGGCCGCGCCTCCCCGCCCTTTTCATCAAACCTTCACCCTTCCTTCATTCGATCTTCATGATCGCCGCACCCGGCGGTGATAAGATGGCTTCAAGAAAGAAAAGGAAGGAACGTCCGAAGAGAGACGGAGGAGAAGGCAAATGTACAAATCCATTATTGTCGGAACCGGACCGGCCGGGCTGACGGCAGCCATCTACATGGCGCGGGCGAACCTGAAGCCCCTGGTTATTGAAGGCCCCCAGCCGGGCGGCCAGCTGACCACCACAACCGAAATCGAAAACTTTCCGGGATTCCCGGAAGGCATCATGGGTCCCGAGCTGATGGACAACATGCGGAAGCAGGCGGAACGCTTCGGCGCGGAATTCCGCACCGGCTGGATCACGGAAACCGATCTGACGCAGCGGCCGTTCACGTTAAAGGTGGAAGGACTCGGCGAGCTGAAGACGGAAACGCTGATTATTTCCACGGGCGCATCCGCAAAATACCTGGGCATCCCGGGCGAGCAGGAGAACATCGGGCGCGGCGTCAGCACCTGCGCGACCTGCGACGGCTTCTTTTTCCGCGGCAAAAAGATTATTGTCGTGGGCGGAGGGGACTCGGCAATGGAGGAAGCGCATTTCCTGACCCGCTTCGCTTCCGAGGTGACGGTCGTCAACCGGCGCAACGAGCTGCGCGCCTCCAAGATCATGCAGGACCGCGCCCGGCAAAACCCGAAAATCCGCTGGAGCCTGAACCGTACGCCGCTGGAAGTGCTCGCGGGCGACAAAGGCGTGACCGGTTTGCGGGTAAGGAATAACGAGACGGGTGTAGAAGAAGTGATGGAAACCGACGGCATTTTCATCGCCATCGGCCACACGCCGAACACCGGCTTCCTCGGCGGTCAGCTGACGACCGACGCGAACGGGTATCTGGTCGTGCGGCCCGGAACGACGGAAACCGGCGTCCCCGGCGTGTTCGCCTGCGGCGATGTGCAGGACAGCCGCTACCGCCAGGCGATCAGTGCGGCGGGAACGGGTTGTATGGCGGCCATCGACTGCGAGCGTTACCTGGAAGGCATCAACGCCGAAGTGCTGGCGCTTTGAGCCGGTTCCGCAAGCGGAAATTTATTACCTGTCAAAGGAGAGGGTTCCATGTCCGAGCAAACGAAAGTCGTCGTCTATTCCCGAAATCATTGCCCCTACTGCGTTCAGGCCAAAAATTATTTGACCGAGCGCGGAATCGAGTTTGAGGAGCGCAACGTCGATCAGAACGCCGTCTATGGCGAGGAATTGTTTCAAATGGGCATGCGCGGCGTCCCCGTCATCCTTTTCGGCGAAGAGAAAATTGTCGGTTTTGACCCGTCGCGGCTGGGTCTTGCCATCTCGGCCCTCAAAGGGTAACCATCCCTTGCCCCATGCGGAACCCGGCCTTCGGAGAGCTTTGCTCCGAAGGCTTTTTGCTGTCGAAAAAGAACGCTTCGAATGGTTCGAATCGAATGGGACAAGCGGTGGAATTCTGTGGTACTATGGAAATACATGGAACATATTTCTTTGTTTCCTTTTTCTGTAGGAGGTGTGGAAAGTGGGTGTATTGCTGAAGGAAAGGGATTACTGGATGACAGGCGGGGGCAGGCTGTACTATGAAATGTGCGGCGACGGGCCCCCGGTTGTTTTTATACACGGAGCGTTTCACGATTTGCGCATTTGGGACGCCCAGGTGGAGCCGCTCGTGAAAGCCGGCTATAAAGTGATACGTTACGATTTGCGCGGACACGGAAAGTCCGACCAGCCGGATGCTCCGTTCAGCCATCATGAAGACCTGAAATCGCTTCTGGATCTGCTCGGTGTCCGGGGAGCCGCGCTGGTCGGTTCGGGGGCCGGAGCGGCGGCGGGGATCGACTTTACGCTGGCCTACCCGCAAACCGTCCGTTCGCTTGTTTTGGCGTCTCCCGCTTTGCACGGCATTCGGCTCCCCTTTGCGCAGCTTTGGAAGCTGACGCGGCTTTACTCCCTTGCCCGGTCCAAGGGAGTGGAAGCCGCCATAGAAGCGTTTATCGCGGACCCTTTTTGGGCGCATCATTTTCCTTCCGGGCACAACCGGGATGCGCTCGCCAGGGTGCTGGAAATCGTGCGGCACCCCGGCAACTTTTGCGAAGGAGATCCGAACCTGTGCGTTCCCCTTAAGCCGTATGCAAGCCGGAGGCTGGGGCAGATCCGAGTGCCGGCGCTGATTCTGACGGGCAGCGCGGACCTTCCGCACAACCGGAGAATCGCGGACCTGCTTGAACGCGGCATCCCGCTCGCCCGGAAGCAGGTGATGGAGGACAGCGGACAGCCTTTTATGGTAGAAGACCCCGGGAGCTTCAACCGGCTGCTGCTGGACTTCCTGGATTAAACCCGGAGGGAGTGGCCCCGGCCGGCGTCCCGGCGTTTACAAGCGGCCGTAGGCGCGCAGGGTCAAAAGCCGGTTTACCGTCAGCGTACCGCGCCACTGCTCATTCGCGGAAGGGGAAATAGACGCAAAGCTCAGCGGCCAGCCTCCGTCGTCCGACTGCCCGGCGAGCAGGGCATTCAAATGCTCCTCCACCGTTCCGGCATCGAAAAAACGGGCGCAATAGCTGTCGGGGCGCGGCGCCCAGTCCAGCACCTTATGCACATACCCTTGCGCCCCGGTGTCGGTGACCATAACGCCCGGGGCTTGCAGAAGCCCCTCGAGGCGAACCCGGGCGTGTGCGGCCCTTTCCCGGTCCGGCACCCACTCCAGGAAGGAGGCCGCCTGGATCAGCTCATGGTAATCGGCGGACGAAAGCCGCTCCAGTTCGCCCCAAAGAAAGGCCAGCGTCTTGTCCCACCACTCCCCGTTCCGGCCGTTGTCCGGGAGGAAGGGGCTTTTTTTATGCCATTTGAGCAGCAGCCCGGCGATGCGGCCGGTCGGGTTTAACGAAGCTGCCGCGTCGCTTTCGGTCGTCCACCAAGGGGCGTGCGGATAGGCGTTGACGGAAACAAGCGAACGTGGAAAACCTCCGGTTTCCCGGGTGATGCCTTCCAGGAAACGAAGAACGCCGGCGATCATCCCGCGTTCGGCCTCCCCGTCTTCCGGGCCGCCAAGCTCGTCCAGGATCAGGAGCGCCTCCTCGGTCGCCACCGGCTGGCTGTCCGGGCAGCGCATGTCCGCTTCCAGCCCGTTTCCGAAGCCCCCGTCCCCGTTGCGGTAAGCCGCCAATGCCCGAACGACCGCTTCCCGCGTTCCTCCTTCAAAATGATATTCAAACCGTTTCACATCCAGCAGCCGGGCATTCCGGTAAAGGAAGTCCCGCGCTCTGCTGTAAGTCTCGTCCGATTTTTCGTGCATGATTTTTTCCGCCTCTCTTATTCCGGTTTAGTTCCGCATGGTTTTGCTGATTCCGTACCGCTCGTCCAAGAACCGGTAAGCCTTCTCCGAGCAAGCTTCCGACAGCCAGGCTTCGGCCCGCGCGGCGGCTTCCCGGGGATCAGCCGGAGCGTCGAGGGACGGCGGAACACGCGTCAGCCAATCCTCCGCCGTCAAATAAACCATGCTGCTCCAGCCGTTTTTCTCGCCCTCCGCGTTAACGGGTTGGGCCGATCCGGCCACCACGATGTCAAAGCCCTCCTGCAGGGCGTGCAGCGCGCGGTCGAAATCCGCTTTGCGCTCCTTTGCCTTCAGACCGGCCGCCGCGCGCAGCTCCCGCGCGTCGATGCCGCCCGTTTCGGCGATGATTTCATATACCGTTTGCGCCTCCCGGGGCAGGGTCCCCTCGGCGCAGCGGTCCGCCACGCTTTTGCCGGTGCTCCGCAGCATCCGCAGGCAGACGAACAGCCGCGTGTCGATGAGG
Source organism: Gorillibacterium sp. sgz306347 (assembly GCF_059735245.1). NCBI lineage: Bacteria > Bacillati > Bacillota > Bacilli > Caryophanales > Paenibacillaceae > Gorillibacterium > Gorillibacterium sp. sgz306347. The sequence goes on along the minus strand of NZ_JCAPET010000048.1, from coordinate 5,528 downwards.
GAGTTCTTTTGCTTGAAAAACTTGCCGTAGGCGGCCGTTCCTTCCGAAGGGAAGCGAACCCGCCAGCGCCAGGGATCGGTGTCGAGGTCCGTATGCCAGGCGTCCGGGGAGGTCAGTGAAGCGAAGGAGGGATGGTCGGGAATGGCGGGCGCCAGCGGCAGAATACCGAGACGGCGCACTGCTTCCTCGGCATCCCGATAGGTTTCTAGAAAGGGCGGGGCGGTTGACGGTTGTCGGGTCATCGGGAAGCATCTCCTTTTTGGTGGTTAATCGGCGTACGGCGGTTCATTCGGCATACTGCCGGGCCAAGCGTTCGGCCTTTTCCCGCAGGCTCTCCCGCAGGTCGGAGGGCTCCAGCACCTCGGCATCCTCTCCGAGCGAAAAGAAAAACCGGACGGCCCATTCGCGCTCCGCTGCCGGAAGCAGGCAATCGAGCTCCCAGGCGTCATCGCCGGCCTGGACGATCTGCTCGCCCAGGTGCACGTCCCGCTCGCTCTCCAGCATGCCCCGGTACGTCAGGCGGACGCACAGGCGAAAAGGAGGCGAATCCGTCCGGGCGGCCGGCAGCGGAGGAGCATCCTCCGGCGCGGTCCGGACCGTGAGCGATTCGAAGCGGTCGACGCGGAAAACCCGCCGTTCGCGATGGGTGTACGACAAGGCCTCGCAATACCAGAATCCGCTTGCGGCATAGATTCTTTCCGGCCGCAGGAGCACGGGCTTCGGGGCGGTTCGGGAGCGGTAGAGGGCCTCCACGCACTCCCCCCGGGCGGCGTAGTGCAGCAGAGCCTCCAAATGCGGCGTCCGGTAGCGGCGTCTGGGTACCTCCAGCTCCAGATGGGACAGAAGCGCTTCCGCCTGCCGCAGCGTCTCTTCGGGTAGAATGGCCGTCAGCTTGTCGTGCACCGTCCAGCGTTCGCTGTTGAAGGGGGTGTCCGCGTACCCCTGGAGCGCCCGCAGCGCAAACAGCAGCGCCAGCGCTTCGCGGGGTACCAGCTGGAGCGGAGCCAGACGGTAGCTTTCCATCAAGCGGTAGCCGCCGGAGGGACCGGCCACGGAATAGAGCGGCACGCCCATTTCGGACAAAGCTTGCATGTCGCGGATAATCGTCCGCTTCGACACCTCGAACTTTTCGGCCAAAGCGGATGCAGTCTCCTGGTGGTGCTGCAGCGCGAGCAAAAGCGCCATCAGCCGGTCTTTTCGGTTCATGGGGAACCTCCTTGCCGCATGGTTTCAGTATAAAGCCCTGTCGGTGACAACATTTTTGTCACCATTAAAACGCAGGTAGAAATAAATATAGAAGGAAGAGCGAAAAATACGGAAAAACGGAGATAAAGAGCGAATGAACGGGAATGCGGCGGATTTATCCGCTTACACCGGGGAAAAGGCTTCTGAAAAAGCCGTTGCGACCTATTATAATCGAAACCATTGACATAACGGACCCGGCAAACCTGAAAGGGGGGAGCCAACCACTTCATCCGGAAAGGAACATCCCGTTGATTTCATCTCTCTCAAAAGAATTTTTCGGCAATACCCGGCGCGATATTTTGTCGGGTCTTACCGTTGCGTTCGCCCTGATTCCCGAAGCGATCGCTTTTTCGATTATGGCCGGGGTCGATCCGATGGTCGGGCTTTACGCTTCCTTCGTCATTGCCGTCACAATTTCCTTTTTTGGCGGCCGTCCGGGCATGATTTCCGCCGCAACCGGAGCGATGGCTTCGCTCATGGGGCCGCTTATCGCCAGCCACGGCATTGAATATCTTTATGCCGCCACCATCCTTACGGGCCTTATCCAGTGGGGGCTCGGCGCCGTGAAGTTCGGCCGCTTCATTACCTTTGTTCCGCATTCCGTGATCGTTGGCTTCGTAAACGCCTTGGCCATCATTATCTTTATGGCCCAGCTGCCCCATATGCGGGGAGCGGGCTGGCCGGCCTACCTGATGATCGCGGGCACGCTGGCGATCATTTATCTGCTTCCTCTTGTTACAAAGGCGGTTCCCTCCGCTTTGGTCGCCATCGTCGTCATGACGGCTCTTACGGCCGCGACCGGAGCGGACGTGAGCACGGTCGGCGAAATGGGGACGATCACCCAGTCGCTCCCGGTGTTCCACCTGCCCCAGGTTCCGTTGTCGCTGGACATGCTGTGGACCATCCTTCCGCTGTCCTTTGCGCTGGCGCTCGTCGGCATCACGGAATCGCTCCTGACGGCTACGATCGCGGACGAAATGACGGAAACGGAGAGCGACAAAAACCGGGAAATCCGCGGGCAAGGCATCGCAAACGCGCTGGCCGGCCTGTTTGGCGGCATGGCGGGCTGCGCGATGATCGGCCAAACCGTTATCAACCTTAAATCAGGCGGCCGCAAACGGCTGTCCACCTTCGTCGCCGGGTCCTTTCTGCTGTTCCTGATCCTGGCGCTGGGCGACGTGGTGCGGGTGATTCCGATGCCGGCCCTGGTCGGGGTTATGATCATGGTGTCGGTCGGCACCTTTGACTGGCAGTCGCTGCGCACGCTGCACCGGATTCCCCGCGGGGATGCGGCGATTATGCTGGCCACCGTGGCGGTTGTGGTGTACACCTCGAACCTGGCGGCCGGCGTCGTGCTGGGCATTGTGCTGAGCGCCGTCCGCTTTGCCTGGAAGACGGCGCAGGTGAAAGCCGACGCCGTTTGCGAGCAAGAGCCGTCCGCCAGTGCCGGCGGAGCGGCGGACTCCGCCGCGAACAAGCAGGCGGGCGTGCGGGTTTACCGGGTCTCCGGTCCGCTGTTTTTCGGCACGATGACGCCGTTTACGCGGCTGTTCGATTACCGCGGGGACGGCGGCCGGATTGTGATCGACCTTTCCCGCTCCCATGTGTGGGACCAATCGGGCATAAATGCCATTGCCAAGGTGGCGGAGAGATACGCCGCCCTCGGCAAAACCGTGACCGTCACCGGCTTGAACGAGGAAAGCCGGAAGCTGGTCGACCGGACCGGCATTCCCGCCGCTATCCGGCACTGACTCAAAAACTTTCGAAACGAAACGGGCCTGATTCCAGGCCCGTTTCGTTGCGTTTGGGTAAAGAATAGGAGAGAGCCCGCTGCTTGTCTTACGCGGTCAGAGGGCCCAAGCTATCCGTTCGGAGGCGATCCACCATGTTGAATCGAAAAGGACTGGCATTCGCAGCCGCCGCAATCCTGCTGCTGGCGGCGGGTTGTACGAACGGCGGCAATGCCGCTTCGCCAAATGATCCGTCGGGCGGCGCATCCCTCACGGCGCCGGCGGCCGCGACGCCGACCGCCGCCGGTTCTCCCGGCGCTGCGCCGTCCGGGGGGAGCGCCGGCGAAACTTCCGCCGCTTCTACCGCGCCCGGGGGCGTTTCGTCCCCCGCGGCCGCAACGCCGCTTCCGGCGGCAAAACCGCCCGCGGTCTGGGCGGATGAAAATGCGCCCGCGGCGCAGGCGCTGTATTTTGTCAGCGCGGAGGAAGGCTGGATCGGGGGCGACGGATATATCGCCCATACCCGGGACGGCGGAAAAAGCTGGACAGCGGAATACGAAGGCGATCTGTCCGTCTCGGAGCTTTTTCTGCTGGACGGCCGGACCGGCTGGGCGGTTGCGGCGAAGCCGGACGAAGAAGGCGGCTACCTGCTGCGGACGACCGACGGCGGCGCAACCTGGTCCGCGTCCCGGCACCCGGAGCTCGGAAGAAGCCTCCGGTTTTTCGACGAGAACAACGGCTTCAGCGGCAAAAGCTTTACCCGCGACGGCGGCGAGACCTGGCAGAAGGCAATGCTGCCCGCCAGCCTTGTCGGTGAAGCTTATTTCTACGACGAACGCCACGGCTGGGCGGTGACGTCGCGGCCGGCGAGCTTTCATGTGGAACGGACGACCGACGGCGGCAAAACGTGGCGGTCGGTATTTGTCCGCCGGACGGAAGCGCCTGCCGAAAGGGCGGTGATCCGCGCGTCCCACAAAGATGACGCCTGGGTCGAGGTGCTGGGCGGCTCCGGGATGAACCAGACCTCGTACGCGCTTTTTCACACGCCGGACGGAGGCGCGCATTGGGAGCCGGTTGCGGCGAACGCCACGGCGGGCGGCGGGCCCGCTCCCGGCTATGTCGGCCCCGGCGGGCCGGACGTGCCGAAGGGACCGGAAACGCGTCCCGTTTCGCTCGTCGCGGTGAGCTCGGACATTGCCTTCCTCTCGGGCGAATGCCCCCCATGCGAGGAAGAGAAGGCCGTTACGGTCGGCTTCACCCGGGACGGCGGAAAATCGTGGGCCAACGGGAGCAAAGGGCTGACCGGCTACGGCGGGGTCATGTCCTTTTACACCCGCGAGACGGGTTATGTCGCCACGAGCCGGGGGATTTTCGTTACCGGCGACGGAGGCTCCAGCTGGCGGGAGGTCTATCGGTTTGGCGGGTAGGCGGAACCTGCGTCGCTTGTGGGGCGGGCCGGGCAAAGGGGAAAGCCGCAGCCGGTCCGGGTTTACAAAACGCCATTGCTGAGCGATGATAATGAGGACAAAGCGATTGACCGGCGAGTCAACCGCCCAGAGGCCGCCTTCCGGCGGCAATAACGCCAATAACGCTGCGCAAGGAGACAACCGATGGCAAATCATGAGATTCGAACGTACACCGACATTTATCCGATCTGGGAGCTGCGGGAGGAAAACACCGGCTCGCGCGCGGCCATATGCCCGGAGCGCGGCGGCATCGTGCTCGGCTTTGAAGCCGGCGGCCGAGAGCTGTTATACCTTGACCGGGCGACCTTTGCCGATCCGGCGGCCAACATCCGCGGCGGCATTCCGGTGCTTTTTCCGATCAGCGGACAGCTGCCGGAGGGCCGGTACGAATGGGAAGGGACCGGTTACCCGATGAAGAACCACGGGGTCGCCCGCGACCGGGCCTGGGAGGTCGTGTCCTCCGGCACGGACGACGGCGCCTGGCTGACCCTCCGGCTGGAAGCGGACGCGGAAACGCTGGCTTCCTTCCCGTTTGCGTTCGAGCTGCGCTTCACCTACCGGCTGAAGGACGGCCGACTGAAAATCGAGCAGACGTACGCGAACCGTTCGGAGAAGCCGATGCCGATGTACCCCGGCTTTCATCCGTACTTTGCCGCTTCGGCGGGACCGGTTGCTTACCGGACGGATGCGACCCGGCTGCTCGACTACAACGACGGCCGCGAGAAGCCGTTCGAAGGAACGCTCGACCTCAGCGGATCCGTGGAAGCCGTCGCTTTGCTGGATGCCCGGGAACGCGAAATTTCGTTCCGGGACGCGGACGGCGCCGGAGCAAAATTAGACTACAGCGCCGAGTTCCGGTACGTTGTGCTCTGGACGACGCCCGGCAAGCCGTTTGTTTGCGTAGAGCCCTGGACGGCCAAAAACGGCGAAATGCTGCGCAAGGAAGAGCTGCTGTTCGTGGAGCCCGGGTCTGAGCTCCGCCTGGAAATGAGCATTCTGGCGGACTGAACCGGCTCTCCTTCCGGATACCGTTAGCCACCCGTGCCCTGGCGGGCACCACAGAAAATGAAAATAAAGTTGCGTTATT
>NZ_JCAPET010000047.1:0-35297 GCF_059735245.1 Gorillibacterium sp. sgz306347 | reverse complement strand
CTGACTAGGCTACAAATTTTGGTACACAGACTACTTTACACCGCCGAGTGAGCCGATCTGATTTGATCCGTCTCTACGGCTCGTTGCGATCCGTTCCTGCGGTTCGTTGCTCTACCGGGCTCCTACGCCTCAGGCTACCACGCCACAGCACTAGCCCCGCAGCCCAAGCCGCAGGTTGATCCGCTGTTGTACTGTTCCTGCGGCCCGTTCGTCCAACCTGCTCCTGCGCCACAGGCTGGCCCACCACTACACAGCTTGGCCTTTCCTCTCCTAAGCCGCAAGCCCTACGCCAACGTGCCTCATAGCGCCTAACTCAAGCATCCTAAGCACAGCCTACGTAAGCACAGCCTACGTTACCGCTACCGGATTTCCCTCCCACCATTATCGGGCCTATGCCGAGGGGAGCCCATGCCGCAATTGCCTCCATATACAGCAAGCGGCAGCGCATACACGCGCTGCCGGTTCCACTAAAAAAGGCGGAGCCCACAGGTGGTTCCGCCTTCTTATGTTGTTGTTAAGGATGTACGATATAAGCGACCGTGATCGACAGAACGATGAACAACGCTGCCAGAACCATGGTCAAGCGGGACAGAAACAGATCCATGCCGCGCGCTTTTTGTTTCCCGAAAAGCTGTTCCGCACCTCCGGAGATGGCGCCCGAAAGACCCGCGCTCTTCCCCTTTTGCAGAAGAACGACCGCGATCAAGCCGACGGAGACAATGATCAACAAAATTTTCATCAACAAATCCATACTTCCACCTCCTTGATGCCGGATCCATGCAAATCCGGTCACATAGCAAAGTCTATTGTACCATAGCCCGGATTGTCCGGCAATAGAGTTATCCGCGACACGGTGGTTTCGAAATCCGGTGCCCGTATCGCGCTGCTTAGGCTATTCTGCGCTGCCTTAGGCGATCCCGCCCTGCTTAGGCGATGCCGCGCTGCTTAGGCTTTTCTGCGTTGCCCTTAGCCCGTACCGCGCTGCTTAGGCTATTCTGCGCTGCCTTAAGCGATCCCGCCCTGCTTAGGCGATGCCGATGGATTTCAGGTAGTCGATGGACATTTTGATGCTTTCCAGCGGCGGGCGTTTGCAAACGTCCTGCTCCACCAGGTAGTATTTCACGCCGGCTTCCGGAGCAGCTTCAAAAATACCCGGGAAGTCGATGATTCCTTGTCCCACTTCGGCGAAAAAGCCTTCTTCGTCGCCCGCCATGTCCTTGACGTGGATGATCGGAACGCGGCCTTTGTACGAAAGCAGGTACTGCTTCGGATCGAGGCCCGCTTTTTTCACCCAGTACAGGTCCAGCTCGGCCTTCAGCAGGCTATCGTCGATGCTGCGGTACAGCCGGTCGAGGATGAACTCGCCGCCGATTTTTTCGAACTCGAATGCGTGGTTGTGGTACAGGAAGGTCAGGCCCGCCGCTTTGACTTTTTCGGCGATGGCCTTGAAGCTTTCGGCCGCTTCCTTGAAGTTGCCTTCCTCGTTGAACTTCTCCAGCGGATAATACGGCAGGATCAGGTACTCAATGCCGAGCTCTTTGGCATAGGCGATCTGGTTGTCCAGATCGTTTTGCAGCAGCTCAAACCCTACGTGGGAAGAAACTGCCTTCAACCCCGTCTCGTCCAAAAGGGCCTTCATTTCCGAAGCAGGCAGGTTGCCATACCCGGCAAACTCCACCACCTGGAAGCCCAGCTCCGCGACTTTGCGCAGGGTGCCGGCGAAATCTTTTTCCGTTTCCTCCCGCAGGGTGTACAGCTGCAAGCCAACCGGTATCTTAGCCATCTGTCATTCCACTCCTCTATGTTGTTGGGGATGCGTTGCTCCTTTTTTCGCCGCCCGATGCTTGTCCCTTCCCGCAAAAGCACCCACCGCATTCGCTGCGCACCAAATCGAGAACAGCAGGAAAATGAGCGCCCATCCGATCGCGGGGACCGGGGTATGCGCCGCCAGCAAAGCCGCGTCTCCCGCCGCGCTCGGATGCCGGACCGAAAGGTACAGCAGGGTCAGCGGGCCTGCGACGGACTCTTCCAGCGACAGAAACGAAAGGAACAAAACGTAATACTTCTGAATGGGAACATTCGCCACGAACAAAACGAGGGCGTTCAAGGCCAACAGCCCCGCCAGCCACAGCATGCCGTACGTGTTGCGGACAAAAAGCAAAAGAGCCAGCGCCGCGATTCCCGAGATCAGCGCAAGTCCCGTTTTGTACCGGCCCCGGGCATAAAGCCCAAACAACAGCCAGGCAAAAAGGGAAGCGATGAGATAGCCCGACATGGCCAAGGGAATGATCCGCCAACCCGGCGTCACGTAGGATTGGGTCACACCGCTGTGATCGGCGAACAACCCGATGCTCGTCACGCTTCCCGAAAGGACCAGGGTCGTGACGGCATGTCCGGCTTCATGAATCATGGTGTCCACATTGCGAAAAAAAGACGAAAAGGGAAGCAGCCGGGTCAAAAAGGCGGAGACTATCAACAATAAAATAGCCTTCATCCAATTGCCCATGTGCTTCCCTCCTGTCTGCATTCGCCTCCGGATGGGAGGACCGTCCCGGGCGGCAAGCCTGTCGGCTTATTCGCCCGGGCGGTCTCCCGGAGACTGCTGATTGAGAGTCTTACTTGAATTTCTTCAGGTTGTAGAACGCGCTCTTGCCGGCGTATTGCGAAACCGGAAGCTGGTCTTCGATGCGAAGCAGCTGGTTGTACTTCGCTACGCGGTCCGTACGGGACGGAGCGCCGGTTTTGATTTGGCCTGCGTTCGTTGCTACGACGATATCGGCGATCGTGCTGTCTTCGCTTTCGCCGGAACGGTGGGAAACAACCGCCGTGTAGCCGGCGCGTTTCGCCATTTCGATGGCGTCGAAGGTTTCCGTCAGGGTGCCGATTTGGTTCACCTTGATCAGGATGGAGTTGCCGATGTTTTCGTCGATGCCCTTGGACAGACGGGTCGTGTTGGTTACGAACAGGTCGTCGCCAACCAGTTGGACTTTGCCGCCGAGTTTTTCGGTGAGCAGCTTCCAGCCTTCCCAGTCGTCTTCGGAGCAGCCGTCTTCGATCGTGATGATCGGGTATTTGTCAACCCAGGAAGCCAGCAGGTCCGTGAACTCAGCCGGCGTGTAGGACTTGCCTTCGCCTTCGAGGTGGTATTTGCCGTCTTTGAAGAATTCCGTGGAAGCGACGTCCATGCCCAGGAATACTTCTTCGCCCGGTTTGTAGCCGGCTTTCTCGATGGCTTGGATGATCGTTGCCAGGGCTTCTTCGTTGGAGCCCAGGTTCGGAGCAAAGCCGCCTTCGTCGCCGACAGCCGTGTTCAGGCCTTTGCTTTGGAGCACGGATTTCAGGCTGTGGAAGATTTCGGCGCCCATGCGGAGCGCTTCTTTGAAGGTCGGAGCGCCAACCGGCAGAACCATGAATTCTTGCACGTCGACGTTGTTGTCGGCGTGTGCGCCGCCGTTGACGATGTTCATCATCGGAACCGGCAGCGTTTTGGCGTTGAAGCCGCCCAGGTAGGTGTACAGCGGTACGTCCAGCGCGTCAGCCGCAGCGCGGGCAACGGCCATGGAAACGGCAAGGATTGCGTTAGCGCCCAGCTTGCCTTTGTTTTCGGTGCCGTCCAGCTCGATCATGCGATTGTCGATCGCCACTTGATCCAGCGCATCGAGGCCGATCACTTCCGGGGCGATGATTTCGTTGACGTTGTCAACGGCCTTCAGAACGCCTTTGCCCAGGTAACGGCTTTTGTCTCCGTCGCGAAGCTCAACGGCTTCGTGTGCGCCGGTGGAAGCGCCGGACGGAACGATGGCGCGGCCTTTGCCGCCGGATTCAAGAACCACTTCGACTTCAACGGTCGGGTTGCCGCGGGAGTCAAGCACTTCGCGTGCGTATACGTCGGAAATAATCGTCATGTGGGTACACTCCTTAAATGGTTTTTAAGCGGATGTCCTTCAATCAAAAGAATGCTAACCGAAAGATGCTTTTCCGAGAAGCTTTGGACTCCGGGCCGCTGTTGTTTTCGAATTTCTTGAATTGATGCCGCCTCAGCGGAGGAAATTCGAAAACAAAGGCGGACGCCTGACGGCTCCCTTCATCTCAAATCTTCTCTTCCCAGCCTTTTCTTATCCAGGACCCTTTTGAAATCCGGCTCCGCTCTTAAAATTACTTGATCAGGGAACGGCCGGTCATGCTTTCCGGCTGTTCGACGCCCAGCAATTGCAGCATCGTCGGTGCAAGATCGGCCAGAATGCCGTCTTCGCGGAGTCCGACTTGGCCTGCTCCGACCAGGATGAACGGAACCGGCTCGGTCGTGTGCGCCGTGAAGGGTTTGTCGTCCGGCGTGCGGACGATGTCGGCGTTGCCGTGGTCGGCGGTGATCAGGACCGCTCCGCCCTTTGCCTGAATGGCGGCGACGACTTGGCCCAGGCATTCGTCAACGGCTTCCACCGCACGGATTGTCGGCTCCATGAGACCGGAGTGGCCGACCATGTCCGGGTTGGCGAAGTTGAGAATGACCACGTCGTGCTTGTCGGATTCGATTTCCTTGACGGTCGATTCCGCCAGCTCGTAAGCGCTCATCTCCGGCTTCAGGTCATAGGTGGCCACCTTCGGCGAGTTGATCAGCACGCGGCTTTCACCGGCGTTGACCACTTCGCTGCCGCCGTTGAAGAAGAACGTCACGTGCGGGTATTTCTCGGTTTCCGCCGTGCGCAGCTGGGTCAGGCCGTTCTTGGCCAGCACTTCGCCCAGCGTGTTGTCGATTTCTTTCGGCGGGAACGCCACATACGCGTTTACCGTCTCGCTGTACGTCGTCATGCAGACGAAGAACAGGTTTTCCGGGTGATTCGCTCCGCGGTCGAAGCCGTCGAAGTTTTCCACCGTAAAGGCCTGCGACAGCTGAATCGCGCGGTCCGGGCGGAAGTTGAAGAAGATGATCGAGTCGCCGGTGTCCACCGAGCCGACCGGGTGGCCTTCCGCGTTGGTGATCACCGCCGGAAGAACAAACTCGTCGTACACCTGGTTTTCGTACGATTGCTTGACCGCTTCAATCGGGTCCTGGAAGGTCAGGCCTTCGCCGTATACCATGGCGCGGTACGCTTTTTCTTCGCGGTCCCAGCGTTTGTCGCGGTCCATCGAATAGTAGCGGCCCATGACGGTCGCCACTTTGCCGACGCCGTACTCGCTCATTTTCTCGTTCAGCTGCTCCAGGAAGGAAAGACCGCTTTGCGGAGCGACGTCGCGCCCGTCGAGGAACGGATGCACGTACACCTCGTTCACGCCTTCGCGTTTCGCCAGCTCCAGGAGAGCGAACAGATGATTGATGTGGCTATGTACCCCGCCGTCGGAGAGCAAGCCCATCAGGTGCAGTTTTTTGTTGTTTTCTTTGGCGCGGCGAACCGCACCCGCAAGGTATTCGTTCTCGTAGAACTCGCCGTCGCGGATCGATTTCGTGACACGCGTCAAGTCTTGGTAGACAACCCGGCCGGAGCCGATGTTCAGGTGGCCCACTTCGGAATTGCCCATTTGGCCCTCGGGAAGGCCGACTGCTTCGCCGCTTGCCCGCAGCATGGTGTGCGGGTTTTCGCTCCACAGCTTGTCAAACACGGGTTTCTTCGCAGCCGCGACCGCGTTGCCCTGCGTTTCCTCGCGCAAGCCAAATCCGTCCAAAATGATCAGCGCAACTGGTTTCGGTCTGGACATGCTCAGCGCGCCCCCTCAACCAAAGCGATATAGGAAGCCGGCTCCAGGCTGGCGCCGCCTACAAGCGCTCCGTCGATATCGGACTTGCCCATGTACTCGGCGACGTTGTTCGGCTTCACGCTTCCGCCGTATTGAATGCGGACCGCTTCCGCCGTCTCGGCGTCGTACAAGCCTTTTACCAGCTCGCGGATGTAGGCAATCACTTCGTTTGCGTCGTCGGAGGTCGAGGATTTGCCCGTTCCGATGGCCCAAATCGGCTCGTAAGCGATGACCGTCTTCGCAGCCAGCTCTTTGTCGAGGCCTTCAAACGCCGCTTCGGTTTGCACCTTCACCACGTCTTTGGTCCGGCCGCCTTCGCGCTCTTCGAGCTTTTCGCCCACGCAGACGATCGGCGTCAAATCGTACTTGAACGCGGCTTTGATTTTCTTGTTTACGGTTTCGTCGGTTTCCGCGAAATATTCGCGGCGTTCCGAGTGGCCGATGATCACGTAGTCCACGCCGAGCTCCTTCAGCATTTCACCGCTGATTTCGCCCGTGTAAGCGCCATTGTCCGCCCAGTGCAGGTTTTGCGCGCCGACTTTGATCGTTGTGCCTTTGAACGCTTCGACGAGAACGGCGAGGTTCGTGTAGGGAGCGCAGATGACGCTTTCGACGCCTTCCACTTCGGCTTTGCCCTTGACTTCCTCGGCAAATGCCGCCGCTTCCTTCACCGTTTTGAACATTTTCCAGTTGCCGGCAATGATCGGTTTTCTCATTTTCAACACTCCTTCGCGTCCTCCCCGGCGTTTGCGGCTCCTGCTGTCAGGCGGCCGCCCGCAAGGTCGGAGACTTTCCTGACGCGTAAAATGCGCAGCGCCTCCGGGCGCCCGCAGTCTAGCGTAAACCATGCGCAGGGGCAGACGCCAGCCGGCGGGGTTTCGATCGCTGTTGTTTTCGGAAGCCGGGATCAATCTCCCGCTTGCAGCCTTCCGAAAACAAAGGCGAGCGCTTCGCTTCTGCACCCCGCCCCTTCCGGCCTGCGTCCATGCTGCGCCAGGTAAAGCATCACGGACCCGCCCGAAGACGGGCCCGGTCTTTATTGTCGCATTCGCTTACTTGTCTTGCAAGGCCACGACGCCCGGGAGCGCTTTGCCTTCCATGAATTCCAGGGAAGCGCCGCCGCCCGTGGAGATGTGGTCCATTTTGTCCTTCATGTCGAACTTCTCAACCGCAGCGGCGGAGTCGCCGCCGCCGATGACGGTATAGCCTTCCGTGTCGGCGCAGGCTTGGCACACCGCTTTGGTGCCGGCCGCGAATTTGTCCATTTCGAACACGCCCATCGGTCCGTTCCAAACGATCAGCTTGGAGTTTTTGATAACCTCGGCGTACGCTTTGGCCGTTTCCGGTCCGATGTCGAGGCCCATCCAGCCCGCCGGAATTTCGTTGGCCGGTACGGTCTTGGCGTTGGCGTCGTTGCTGAATGCGTCGGCTGCGACGATGTCGGTAGGCAGGTGGAGCTTAACGCCCTTCTCTTCGGCTTTCTTGATGAAGCCGAGCGCCACGTCGATTTTTTCTTCGTCGACGATGGAGTTGCCGACTTCGTAGCCTTTCGCCTTCAGGAAGGTGAAAAGCAGGCCGCCGCCGATGATGATGTGATCGGCGAGCTTGATCAGGTTATCGATGACGTCGATCTTGTCCTTAACCTTCGCGCCGCCGATGATGGCGGTGAAAGGGCGCTCCGGATTGCTCAGGGCTTTGCCGAGCACGTCCAGCTCTTTTTCCATCAGCAGGCCGGAAACCGCCGGCAGGTGATGGGCGATGCCTTCCGTCGAAGCGTGCGCGCGGTGAGCGGCGCCGAAGGCGTCGTTGACGAACACGTCGGCAAGCTCGGCGAATTGCTTGGCGAGCTCCGGATCGTTCTTCTCTTCGCCTTTGTGGAAGCGGACGTTCTCAAGCACGAGGACGTCGCCGTTTTTCATTTCGGCGATTTGGGCCTTTACGGCGTCGCCGACGGACTCGTTGGCTTTGGCAACCGGCTTGCCGAGCAGCTCGGACAGACGGTTGGCGGCCGGGGTCAGCCGCATGCTTTCGTTCACTTCGCCTTTCGGGCGGCCCATGTGGCTGGCCAGAATGACTTTGGCTCCTTGCTGAATCAGGTACGTTACCGTCGGCAGCGTTTCAACGATGCGCGTGTCGTCGGTGATCACACCGTTGTCCAGGGGTACGTTGAAGTCGACGCGGACAAATACGCGTTTGCCGGTGACGTCGATATCGCGGACGCTTTTCTTATTCATTCCTGTTCCCTCCGCTTATTCCATTTTGGGAATGCCGCATACCGTGAGCTGCGGTGCGCGAGCAGTCATAAGAGCGGAAACGACCGTGTCGGTTTCCGCTCCGGATTGAAGCCTTTTATGAGCCGTTCTTATTTAACCAGCTTTGCGAAGTATTCCAGCGTGCGAACGAGTTGAGCCGTGTAGGACATTTCGTTGTCGTACCAAGAAACCGTTTTGACCAGCTGCTTGTCGCCGACCGTCAGAACTTTCGTTTGGGTAGCGTCGAACAGGGAGCCGTATGTGCTGCCTTTGATGTCGGAGGAGACGATTTCGTCTTCCGTGTAGCCGTAGGATTCGTTGGCGGCTGCTTTCATCGCGGCGTTGACTTCGTCGGCCGTTACGTTCTTCTCGAGAATCGTAACCAGCTCGGTCAGGGAGCCCGTAGCTACCGGTACGCGTTGAGCGGCGCCGTCGAGTTTGCCCTTCAGTTCCGGAATAACGAGGCCGATTGCTTTGGCAGCGCCCGTCGTGTTCGGAATGATGTTCTCGGCAGCGGCACGAGCGCGGCGGAAGTCGCCTTTGCGGTGCGGAGCGTCAAGCGTGTTTTGGTCGCCGGTGTAAGCGTGGATCGTCGTCATCAGGCCGTTGACTACGCCGAACTTGTCGTTCAGGACTTTCGCCATCGGAGCCAGGCAGTTCGTGGTGCAGGAAGCGCCGGAGATAACCGTTTCGCTGCCGTCCAGGATTTCATGGTTAACGTTGTAAACAACGGTTTTTACGTCGCCGGTAGCCGGAGCGGAGATAACGACTTTCTTCGCGCCGCCTTTCAGGTGAAGCTCGGCTTTCTCTTGGGATACGAAGAAGCCCGTGCACTCGAGGACGATTTCAACGCCCAGCTCGCCCCAAGGAAGCTCTTCCGGTTTCGGGTTGGCGAGAACCTTGACTTCTTTGCCGTTTACTTTGAAGAAGCCGTCGTGTACTTCAACATCGCCTTTGAAAGTGCCTTGCGTCGTATCATATTTCAACAAGTGAGCCAGCATTTTGGCGTCCGTCAGGTCGTTGATCGCTACTACTTCGATTCCTTCCACTTCTTGAATGCGGCGGAATGCCAGACGGCCGATCCGTCCAAATCCGTTAATGCCAACTTTAACTGTCATGTTAAAACTCCTCCTATGTGGATAAGTATAGTGAAGCTTTATCTCAGGACGGCTGGGCCGTCATGAAAACGAATGAATGTGCTCCCGCAGGCAGGAGACCGGATAAACCATGCCAAAACATGTTATTTCGCGGTCAATGGCGATTTTCCTCTTTTGCGCCGCCGATTTGCTGCAGAATTTGGGTGGCTGCCGCCTCGTCCGTCACCAGAACATGCTCTCTTCCGCTGTGAAGAACGGCGGCGATGCTGCGCCCCTTGCTGCTTCCGCCGGCTACGGCGATGACCGTTTCGACCTGCTTCAGGTCTTCCAGCCGCATGCCCAGCGTCGGGAGCCGGTGAACGACCGAGCCGTGCCGGTCAAAATAATAGCCGAACGCTTCGGCGAGCGCTTCCGTCCGTTTGAGCGCTTCCAGCGTCTCCGTGCCGGCCTTGCGCCTTCTCGCCATAACTTTAGCTTCTCCGATTCCGTGAAGCACAATGCGGGCGCTGCGAATGACCTGAATAATTTCCCGAATTTCGGGTTCCTGAATCAGCGTCTGGTACGCCTCTTCCCCCAAATGATCGGGCACATGGAGAAGCCGGTACTGTCCGCCGGTCTTCTTCGCCATCACTGAAGCAATGGTGTTGGCCTGAAATTCGACGCTTTCGCCGATGCCGCCTCTTGCCGGTACGTAAAGGCTGCCCTTCAGCGGCGGGGAAGGCGCAATCTGCGCGGCTACTTCCGCCAGGGTCGAGCCGCCGGTAACGGCGACAACGCATTCGTCCTGCACCGCCTTGCGCAGGGCTCCCGCGGCCGCCCGGCCCATCTCCTTCTTCGTGTAGGGAGACGTGTCCGAGTCGCCTTGGACGACGATGACTTCGCGAATGCCGAACGCTTCCTTGATCCTATCCTCCATGCGGGCCAAACCGAGCAGTTCCTTGATCATCGGCTCCATCTGCTCCAGAAGCTGCATGCCCGCCGGGGTCAGCGCCATGCCGAAGGCTTCCACGCTCAGAAGCCCTTGCTCCTTCAGAAAATCCGTTTCCGCCCGCAGAACGCGCTCGGTCATGTTAAGGGAGGCGGCCAGCGTGCGGCGGCCGACAATCCGGTACAGCATCACAAAGTGCAGAATGGAGTATCGCTTCTTCACGATATCCAATACGTCGGGAAGCAGCTGTTTTTGCATCTCAAGGATCGCTCTCATTATTCCACTCCTGCCTTGGACACCAAACGTCCCGCGTACGCGTTTTGCGTCCCACCTTGTGCAAAAAAATTTTACCCCTCTGTTATTTTAGCTGATTCCGGTTAGTGATGCAAGCTTTGCCTGCTGCCGCGCGCCGTTAAGGTTTTATGAACGAGCCCCGGGATTCCCTCAAAGGGGTGGAACGACAAGCGAATGGCAGGCCTTTGCTGCTGCTCCCCGCGCCGGCTAAACGAGGGTTTCCAAAAGAACCCGCCTGATTCGCCAAACATTGTGCTTGCATTTATCCTTCGGGTGGCTTATAATATTTTTTGCTGGCTTCACTAATGAGCCTGCACATCATACGCGCCCGTGGTCCAATGGATATGACGTAGGCCTCCGGAGCCTGAGATCGAGGTTCGATCCCTCGCGGGCGCGCCATACATACTTCTTTTCGAAAACCAACCGACGCCGCAAGGCGTTTTTTTGTTGCCCAAAATGCCTTTCCGGCAGCTTTCCCGCAAATGTTTGACCTTTTTTGACTTTTGTTCGTTTTTTCAGTAAGATGGGTATAGTTACATGATGAAAACCCAATGACTTATATCAAAGGAGGAATATCCATGAGCTTCATCCCCATGGTCGTGGAACCGGATGCGCGCGGCGAGAGGGCGTACGACATTTACTCCCGCTTGCTGAAAGACCGCATTATCTTCCTCGGCAGTCCGATTAACGATGCGGTCGCCAACGCCATCATTGCGCAGCTGCTGTTCCTGACCGCTCAGGACCCCGAGAAGGACATCAGCATTTACATCAACAGCCCGGGCGGCTCTATTACCGCGGGCATGGCGATTTACGACACGATGCAATTTATCAAGCCGGACGTCTCCACCATTTGCGTGGGCATGGCCGCTTCGATGGGCGCTTTTTTGCTGACGGCGGGCGCTAAAGGCAAACGCTATGCGCTGCCGAACAGTGAAGTCATGATTCACCAGCCGCTCGGCGGAGCCGAAGGCCAGGCGAGCGACATTGAAATTCGCGCCAAACGGATTATCAAGCTGCGCGAAAAGCTGAACAAAATTCTGTCCGAGCGCACCGGCCAGCCGCTGGAGCGGATCGACAAGGACACCGACCGGGACTACTTCATGACGGCCGAAGAAGCCATGAAATACGGCTGCATCGACAAAGTCATCGAAACGGTCAACAAGGATCTGCTGTAATCCGGCCCCAGGGCCCGGTGAACGCAAAAAAACCGCTTCGGCCTCGGCCGTAGCGGTTTTTGTCTTTGCTGCCGATGCCGGGAAGGCGGCGCTGCATCCCGTAACCGGAAGTAAAAAAGCCTCCATCCGGAAGCTTTTCTTTGTATGGGCGCGGGGTTACTGATTCTCCAGCTCTTCCTTGCCGACCAGGGCGACTAAAGCGTTTACAGCCTGCTCGGCGTCCGCGCCTTCCGCACTTATGTAAATTTCCGTCCCGGTGCTGATCGCAAGGCTCATGATGCCCATAATACTTTTCGCGTTGACTTTCTTCTCGTCCTTCTCAACGAAGATTTCCGAAGAGAACTTGTTGGCCTCCTGGACGAAAAGAGCGGCCGGTCTGGCGTGCAAACCGGTTTTTAATCTAACCACTGCGGGACACTTAGACATGCGCCACTACCCCCAATTGCGTTTGATAAACTTCTATAGGAACCAAGGGAACCGATAAAGGAACGGATTTTCGTCCATTATAACATTTTTTCCTAAGCAGCACTAGGGCGTAGCCCTGTTACAAGGATAACCGGGATTCGCCCGAAAGTAAAGGTTAGCGGGCGCTCCGGATTTTTTCGGCCATTTCGTCGAGCTTGCGGAGCCGGTGGTTGACCCCCGACTTGCTGACCGGGGCTTTCAGCAGGTCTCCGACCTCCTGCAGGTTGATGTCGGGATGCTTCAGCCGGATTTCCGCGACCTCCCGCAGCTTCTCGGGAAGCTGCTCCAGCCCGATCTCCTTTTCGATCAGCCGGATGTTGTCGATCTGACGGACGGCGGCGCCGATCGTCTTGTTGAGGTTGGCCGTCTCGCAGTTGACGATCCGGTTTACCGAATTGCGCATGTCCTTCATGATCCGAACATCCTCAAAGCGCAGGAGCGCTTGATGGGCGCCGATCAGACTGAGAAAATCGATAATTTTCTCGCCTTCCTTGAGGTAGAAAATAAACCCCTTTTTCCGTTCGATGCAGCGCGCGTTCAGCTCGAAGCGGTTCGCCAGCTGCACCAGGGAGTGGCAGTGCTCTTCGTACATCGAAGCGATTTCCAAGTGGTAGGACGCGCCCTCCGGGTTGTTGACCGATCCCCCGGCCAGAAACGCTCCGCGCAGGTAAGCGCGTTTGCAGCAGTTGCCCCGAACGATGCTCTTGTCGATCCCGGGCGTGAACAGAAAGCCTTCGGAAACAATCCTTAGCTCGGACAAAATCTCCTGCACCTGCTGGGGAACGCGCACGATGTAGACATTATTTTTCTTCAGCCGCATTTTTTTGCGGACGAGCAGCTCGGTGTGGACCTGGAATTTCTTTTTGAGCAGCAGGTATATACGGCGGGCAATCGCCGCGTTCTCGGTCGAAATGTCCAGGACGATCCGCTGGCCGGTGATCTGAACGCTGCCGTTCATGCGGATAAGCGCCGACAGCTCGGCTGTCTCGCAGCAGGGCTCGGCCGCAAGCATCGTCAGTTCCTTTTTTGTTTGGGCCGCGAAGGACACCGCTCTCACCCCTTTCGGATCATCCGGCTTTCTACCAGGTTGTAGATGTGATGACTTAGTTTTTCCGCGTCGTGCCGCAAATACGTATGGAAATAAATGAGTTCGTCCGCGATAACACGGTATCCCTGCCGGTCCAGCTCCTCCATGTCCAGAAGCACCTCGGATGCGCCCTCTTCGGCGTACTTCCGCTTTACGTCAGGCGGAATGGTTCCGTTGTTGACGATGACATAATCGAACAAGCTTTGCCCGATGTGCGCCCGCACGGCGTTCAAATGATCGCTGACGCTGTAGAAGTCGGTTTCGCCCGGCTGCGTCATCACATTGCAGATGAACACCTTCAGGGCGCTCGATTCCACGACGGCCTTGGCGATCTCGGGAACAAGCAGGTTCGGGATGATGCTGGTATACAGGCTCCCCGGCCCGATGACGATGGCGTCGGCCGAGCGGAGCGCTTCAATCGCTTCCGGAAGCGGGGCAACTTCGGCCGGCTCGATAAACACCCGTTTGATCCGCTGCCCCGCCTGCGGGATTTTGGACTCGCCCGTGACGACGGAGCCGTCTTCCATTTCCGCTTTGAGGACAATGGGGATGTCGGCTGCGGGCAAAACCTGCCCGCGCACCGCAAGCACGCGGCTCAGCTCCCGGATGCCGCCGACAAAGTCGCCGGAAATGTCGCTCATGGCGGCCAGAATCAAATTGCCAAGCGGGTGCCCGGCCAAGCCGTCCCCCTGCTTGAAACGGTACTGCAGCAGCATGGAAAGCAAAGGCTCGGCATCGGCCAGCGCGCACAAGACATTGCGGATATCCCCGGGAGGGGGGATCTGCAGCTCGTTCCGCAGTACGCCGGAGCTTCCCCCGTCGTCCGCAACCGTGACGATCGCCGTTATATCAAGCGGCTTTTCCTTCAGCCCGCGAAGCATCACGGACAAGCCGGTTCCTCCGCCGATGACCACGACACGGGGAGCCTTTTCTTTTCTTACCGCCACGCGCCCGTCCTCCTTTGTTTACGGCCGGTCGCGTTCCGCGTCCCGGTGGCTGACCCGGACCGTCTCCGTCTCACTCGTGCCGATCATCTTGCCCAGGTATTCGGCGACGGCTACGGAGCGGTGCTTGCCCCCCGTACAGCCTATGCCGATGACAACCTGGCTCTTGCCTTCTTTTTTGTATTGCGGGATCAAAAATTGCAGCAAATCAAGAAGCTTGGTCAGAAACTCCTGCGTTTCCGACCACTTCATTACGTATTCGTACACGTCGTTGTCCATTCCGGTCTGCGGCCGAAGCGTTTCCACATAGTGCGGGTTCGGCAAAAAACGGACGTCGAAAATCAGGTCCGCGTCGATCGGAATGCCGTACTTGAAGCCGAAGGAGACGACATTCAGCACCAGGCCCTGATCCCCCAGGCTATGAAAACGCGAGACAATCCGTTCCTTCAGCTGACCCGGCTTCAGGTTGCTGGTGTCGATGGCCTGAGTTGCCAGGCCCTTGAGCTCCTCCAGCAGCACGCGCTCCTGCTGAATGCCTTCCAGCAGCGCGCCGTTCGGCGCCAGCGGATGCCGGCGGCGGCTTTCCTTGTAGCGGCGGACCAAAACGGAATCCGTCGCATCGAGGAACAGGATTTCATAGCTCAGCCGGTAGTTCTCGCGGATCGTTTGCAGCGATTCGGACAAGGCGCGGAAAAACTCGCGGCCGCGCAGGTCGATGACAAGCGCCACCTTGCCGATTTTGCCGTTGGATTGATCGATCAGCTCCGCAAACTTGGGGATCAGGACCGGGGGAAGGTTATCCACGCAGAAAAAACCCAGGTCCTCCAGACTTTGCACGGCGATGGTTTTCCCGGCGCCGGACATCCCCGTGATGATGACCAGCTCGGCCAGTTTGTTGCGTTCCTCCATGTCGCAGCCTCCCATCATGACGTTGCTTCCGGCGGCGGACCGGCACAGCGGCCCCCGCCGTTACCGCCAAAGCAGAGGTTAGCGGGGCAGGTTCAAGCCGGCCGCGCCGACCACTCCGGCGTCGTTTCCGAGCGTAGCGGGAACGATGTCCACGCCCTCATACGCCTGCTCCGGCGTGTATTTGCGGAAATGCTCCCGGATCGGCTGGAACAGAATGTCGCCGGCTTTGGCCACGCCGCCGCCCACGATAAACCGCTGCGGATTGAGAATCACCGCCAGGGTCGCCATGGAGCGGCCCAGGTAATAAGCCGCCCGGTTCACGATGCGCAGGGCTACTTCGTCGCCGGCTTTGGCCGTGTCGAACACGTCCTTGGCCGTCAGGGATTGGATCATGGCCAGCGAGGTTTTATCCCCGCGTTCCACCGCGTCCTTCGCCATACGGACGATTCCGGTCGCGGAGGAGACGGTTTCCAGGCAGCCGGTTTGCCCGCAGTTGCACTGGATCGCTTCCAGATCCGGCACAACCGACATGTGGCCAAGCTCGCCCGCCATGCCGCTGAAGCCTTGATAAATTTTGCCATTTATAATAATGCCGCCACCGACTCCGGTTCCGAGCGTATAGCAGACCAGGTTGGAAATGCCCGCACCCGCTCCGCTCCAGGCTTCTCCCAAAGCCGCCACGTTGGCATCGTTGTCAATGGTAACTGGCTTGCCGAGCTTCTGCTCGAGCACCTTCTTCACGGGCACGTTCTGCCATCCCAGGTTTACGGAAAGCTTGACGAACCCTTCCGGAATGTCCATGAAGCCCGCGATTCCGGCGCCAATGCCGGCCACTTGGTCCCATTCGTAAGCCGAATTCGCCACGATCGAGCGGCTGTACTGCGCGATGCGTTCCAACACTCCATCGGCTCCTTCTTCCGAGCCGGTCGGGCCTTCAAACGTATTCAGCAGCTTGCCGTTCTCGTCGCAAATGCCGACTTTGATGTTGGTTCCGCCCAAGTCGACGCCGACATAAATTTTACCAGACATTCAAGTGTCACCTCTACAAATGGTTTACTTTCTCTTGTTCCAACTATAAGGCTTCGTCCGGGTGCGGTCAAGGAATCCTTGCCGGTTCCAGCCGCAGCAAAACCCGCCTCGGCGGCGGGTTTTGACGGCTTTGCGGCGGGTTTCGTAGGGTCCGTCCGCCGGACAGCGGCCGGGTGGGAAATCGCTGGAAACGGCACGCCGGCTTTAGAGCGATTGGCTCCAGTCGTGCACCATCTGGCCTTCCAGGTACTTCTCGCAGTCCAGTGCGGCCATGCATCCGCTTCCGGCCGCCGTGATGGCCTGCCGGTACCGGTGGTCCTGCACGTCGCCGCAGGCAAAGACGCCCGTGATGTTCGTGCGGGTTGTGCCCGGGTCAACCACGATATAGCCCTGCTCGTCGGTTTTCAGCTGCCCTTCCAGGAAGCCGGTGTTCGGCGTATGGCCGATGGCGACGAAGATGCCGTCGGCTTCCAGCAGCTCCTCTTCGCCCGTCGCGTTGTTCCGGACCTTCAAGCCGACGACGCCCTTGTCCCCGGACACCACTTCGACAGGAACGCGGTTCAGGCTCCAGACAACCTTCGGGTTCTGGCGGGAGCGGTCCTGCATGATTTTGGACGCGCGCAGCTCCTCTCGCCGGTGCACGACCCGCACCTCGCTCGCGAAGCGGGTCAGGAAATGCGCTTCCTCCATCGCCGAATCGCCGCCGCCGACCACGATGATTTTCTTGTTGCGGAAAAAGAAGCCGTCGCACGTGGCGCAGGTGCTGACGCCGCGGCCGACGTTATCCCGCTCGCCCGGAATGCCCAGGTACCGGGCGGACGCGCCGGTCGAGATGATGAGGCTTTCGGTTACGATTTCCGTCCCGTTCTCCAGCGTCAGCGTAAACGGCTGCTTGGACAAATCGGCTTTCGTCACCCAGCTCGTGCGGAATTCCGCTCCGAAGCGCTCCGCCTGCTGCCGCATGTTGGCCATCAGCTCAGGGCCCATGATGCCCTGCGGAAAACCCGGGAAGTTCTCGACTTCGGTGGTGGTCGTCAGCTGGCCGCCCGGCTCGGGGCCTTCGATGACCAGCGGGTTCAGGTTGGCGCGCGCCAGGTAAATGGCGGCGGTCAGGCCCGACGGGCCGGTTCCGATAACAACGCATTTGTACATCACAGCTTCCTCCTTTGGTAGTAAATTCAGACGCGGCGCGGCGCTCCCTGTTCCAGCATGCCGAACACCGCTTCCATCTTTTCCTTCAGGCCGCAGGCTTCGTCGATCTTCTTGACGGTCCGGCTGACCGTTCCGGCCGAAATGCCGTAACGGGCGGCGACCTCTTCATACGAGACCGTTCGGCGGTGCATCTTCGCCGTCAGGTATTCCAGCGCCGCCGACCAGCCTTCGACCTTGGCAATTCTCGGCTTGAGCGGATAAACCCGGGTCAAGTATTCCACCCAGAGGGTTTCCAGGTCGTACTGCTGCACCATATCATACCGCTTGCTCATGTGGCGGAGGGCCAGCTCCAGCACCTCCTGCCAGCGGACATCCCACTCGGGCAGCGAAGGCGAGAACGGAGAGGCGGCGACCGTGGTCGTTCCGCTTCCCATATCGGCCTTCAGCGGCTCCTCCACGCCCATGCTGCGCAGGGCAAAAATGGCTACCCTTTTCAAATATTCGTTCTCTTCAGGGTTTAGAATGAAGTCGCGCAGGGCCGCCTCCGACTCCGAATCCGCGATGGCGCCAAAGGCCTGGATAACCTGCAGCTTGGTGTGCGGATCGCCGTGCCGCAGCCCCCAGAAAAACGAGGAACGGACCAGCGGGTCCCGCTTGACGCGGTCGGAAACCGAATCCTTCTCGGCGCGCAGGAACGCAAACTGCTCTTCAAAGGGAAGATGATAGTGATAATGAAGGAACACGCCGGCTTCCCGGCCCTGCTCCAGCTGCGCCAGATAGAAGCGGGCGATCTCCGGGCGCGGATCGGCCTTCTCGGCCTGCCGCCACCGCTTGCGCGCTTCCGCGAAGCGGCCGGTATTGAACGACGCTACCGCCAGGTAATGGTACAGGCTCGGGTCCAGCTCTTCCCCGCCCGTCTTGAGCAAACGGCCGAACAGGCGGTAAGCCGATTCGTGATCGCCAAGAATGCCCATGGTGGTCGCCAGCTTGAACAGGTATTCGGAGTGGAACGGGTACATTTTGCGCAGCTGGCCGGACAGCTTCTCCAGCTCCTCCGTGTCGCCGAGGTTCTGGTAGAAAATCGCCAGGTTGCACAATGCGTGCAGGTTGCCCGGCTCCATCTCCAGCACTTCCCGCACCGTGTCCAGCGCCTTTTCAAACTTGCCGAGGTAATAGTAAGCCAGCGCCAGGTTGTTGCGGGCGGCCAGGAAATCCGGGAACTTCTTGACGAGCTTCTCCAAAACGCGCGCGGCTTCGACAAAACGCCCTTCCTCCAGAAGACGGCGGGCTTCGTCATGCTCATATACCCCTTCGCGGCTCTTGACGAAACGGATCGGAATCGGACGATCCAGCTCATAGGACAGGAGCTCGATCATTTCCTCGGCCTCTTCCACATAGATTCCCTCCGCATCCGTCTCCAGATACCGAAGGATTGCCTGCTCGGCGGATTCGAAATCGTCCATGTTCGCGTAATTGTTGGCCAGGTAATAGTAGCATTCCGACATGGCCGGATCCAGCTGCTCCAAAATGTTCAATAAAATTTCGTTCGATTCCTGAAAATTGCCCAGCTCGGCGTAGACCCCCGCCAGGTTGCAGTGATTAACCGGGTTCTCCGGTTCGTATTCGACGGCTTTGCGGAAATACTTCAGCGCCTTGTCGTAATGGCACCGGTCCAAGGAGCGGACCGCTCGCTCGAAGAAGAACGTCGCGTCGATTTTCAGCGGGATCAGGTTCGGTTTTAATGTGCTATCGACCGCTTTTTTCTTTTCCACGGGCAAGCACCTCCTCTCTCAGACAAACAAAACAAAAACTGACAAGCCGATTTAGGCGTAAAAAGGCGAAAGCCGCCGGTTTCGTTGCACTCGTCGCGGCCTCCGCCCGGTTGTGGCGAAAAAACATGCAGAATGCGTTACACCCCGCCGTACTTGAACAGCGAGCTGATCGAGCCGCCTTCCATGACAATGTGAATCGCATTGGCCAGAAGCGGCGCAACGGAAATCACGTGGAAGCGCGACGCGGCGTCCTCGGGAATGGCAATGGTGTCGGTGATGACGACCTCGCGGATGTTCGGGTGATCGAGGCGCTGCAGGGCCGGACCCGAAAAGACCGGGTGAGTCGCGCAGACGTACGCATCGTGGGCGCCGCGCTCGCGCAGGCCTTCGACAACGTTTACGATCGTGGTGCCGGTGTCGATCAGGTCTTCGATGATGATCGGCGTGCGGCCTTCCACTTCCCCGATGACGTGGGTGATCACCGATTCGTTATGGGAGGGGCGTTTTTTGATCATGATGGCAAACGGCGCATTCAAAATGTTCGCGAGCCGTTCCGCCGTCGTTGCGCGTCCGGCATCGGGCGAAACGACGATCGGGTCCACGATGTTTTTCTTGCGGATGTAGTCGCTGATCAGATCAAGCGCCGTCAGATGGTCGACGGGAATGTTAAAGAAGCCTTGAATGGCGGCAGCATGAAGATCCACCGTGATGACCCGGTCCGCGCCTACCGTCGTCAGAACGTCGGCGACCATTTTGGCCGAGATCGGTTCGCGGGGAGCCGCTTTCCGTTCCTGGCGCGAATAGCCGTAATAGGGCACGACCAAGTTGATGGTGCGGGCGGAAGCCCGTTTGGCGGCGTCGATCATGACCATGAGCTCCACCAGGTGCTCGTTGATCGGATGCGAGAACGTCTGGACGATAAACACGTCGCAATTGCGGACCGGTTCCTCGTAGAGTGCGTAGAGTTCGCCGCTTTTGAATCGGGACAGCTTGACCTTTCCCAAAGGCCGGTCCAAAACCCTGCAAATGTCCTCCGCGAGCTTTGGATTCGATGATCCCGAAAAAATCTTCAAATTGCCGTTCATTTTAGACCTCCTATTAATAGTGCGTTTCTCCCTCCGCTTTCGCGGTACTCCTTATGTAAGGGGCCAGCCCCCTCCCTTATCCGGCAAGCCGGACAGGCTCTGTCACATTCGGCGGGGGAGTCACGTATGCTGCACGCGGTCGAACGGTGTCAATCCGGCTGGCGACGCGCGCTTGGTGCGGTTCGTGATGGTGCTCATCCAGTGTAATGCAAAAAACGGCGGCGCGAGCAAAAGCGGACAGATTGTCAGTAAATCTTCACAATGCAGTCCGTTCTGGTTCCATTATACCTGTTTCAAGTCCCATTTCAAAAGGGTAAAGACCGTTTTGCCCGAATTTTCCGATTTATACGGTCTGCCGTGGAGAAGACGAAAGAATCCCGCGCCGTACGGCTGCGGGATTCTGCTATTTGTTTTGGCCCATTCCGGTCTGACACTTGTGCCCGGCTTTAAGCCCTGCAGAACGGCGCCTGCGCTCGTCCGGTCTATTTGTTATGCCTGCGGTCCAGCTCCGCCATCAGCTCGTCCAGCGGCAGCTTGGCTTCCCGCAGAAGCACCAGCAGATGGAAAATCAGATCGCTCGCCTCGTAGCGGAGCTCGTCGGCGCTCCGGTTTTTGGCGGCGATGATCACCTCCGCGGTTTCCTCTCCGATTTTTTTGAGGATTTTGTCGATGCCCTTCTCGAACAGATAGGTCGTGTATGCGCCTTCCGGCCGCTCGGCATCGCGCTTGGCGATCACGCTCTCCAGCACGCCCAGCATCCGGAACCGGTCGGATTCCGCCGCGGCGGCGCTTTGGCCTTCCGCCTCCGCCCCCTGAACCGGCAGGGATTCGGTAAAGCAGGTGTAGGTTCCGTTGTGGCAGGCCGGTCCGGCCGGCACGACACGGACCAGCAGCGTATCGGCGTCGCAGTCGTATTGGACCGAGCGGACGCGCTGTACGTGGCCCGAAGAGGCCCCTTTGTTCCACAGCTCCTGCCGCGACCGGCTCCAGAACCACGTCTCGCCCGTCTCCAGGGTGCGGGCCAGCGACTCGCGGTTCATGTAGGCCAGCATCAGCACTTCCTTGCTCGCATCGTCCTGAACGATGGCGGGAACCAGCCCCGACGCATCCCATTTGATTTGCCCCAGCCGATTCTCCGTCGTGTTGCTCGCTTCTTCCGTCACCGGACTTCCACTCCCTTTTCCTTCAGTTCGCGTTTGATTTCCCCAATGCCCAGTTCCTTATAATGAAAAATGCTCGCGGCCAGCCCCGCGTCCGCTTTGCCTTCGGTGAAGGCGTCGTAAAAATGCCGGCTCGTGCCCGCTCCCCCGGAAGCGATAACGGGAATGCCCACGTGCGACGAAACTGCAGACGTCAAGGGAAGATCGAAGCCGTCCTTCGTGCCGTCGGCGTCCATGCTGGTGAGCAGAAGCTCGCCTGCACCCAGCCGCTCGGCCCTTTCCGCCCATTCCAGTGCCCGGATGCCGGTCGGCTTCCGGCCGCCGTGCGTGTAAACCTCCCACTCGTTCCATTCGGGGTTAAACTTCGCGTCGATCGCCACCACGATGCACTGGTTCCCGAAGCGGACCGCTCCGTCGGCGATCAGCTGCGGATTGACCACGGCTGCAGTGTTGATTCCGATTTTATCCGCTCCGGCGCGCAGAAGGCGCTTCATGTCGTCGACGCTGGAAATGCCGCCGCCGACCGTAAACGGAATGGTGATTTCTCCGGCGGTGCGGCGCACCACGTCGACCATGGTCGCGCGCCCTTCGTGGGACGCCGAAATATCGAGAAATACCAACTCGTCGGCTCCTTCCCGGTCGTACAGGGCGGCCAGCTCGACCGGATCGCCCGCATCGCGGAGGTTGACGAAATTAACGCCTTTGACGACGCGCCCGTCTTTCACGTCGAGGCAGGGAATGATGCGTTTTGCCAGCATGGCCGGCCCTCCTTCGGGTTTCAGGTTTTTTGCAGCCGAAAGGCTCCGTCAGCGGGCGGTCCGGCCCAGCCGGCGGTGCGCTTCGGCCAGCTCGATTCCGCCGGTGTACAGCGCTTTGCCGACGATGGCTCCGGCTACGCCGTCCGCTTCGTGGCCCGCGAGCCGCTCCAGATCCTCGTAGCGGCTGACGCCCCCCGAGGCGATCACGGGCCGCCCGGAGGCGCGCGCCAGCCGGACAATCGATTCGACGTTCGGGCCGCCCATCATCCCGTCCCGGGAGATGTCGGTGAAGATGAACGTCGACGCTCCTTCGGCGGCCAGGCTTGCGGCAAGCTCTTCCGCCAGCACCTCGGAGGTTTCCAGCCAGCCGCGCGTGGCGACTTTGCCGTCCCGGGCGTCGATGCCGATGGCGACGCGATCGCCGTATTCGGCCAGCGTCCGCGTGACGAACGGCCGGTCCTCGATCGCCGCAGTGCCGAGAATGACGCGCGACACGCCGAGCGACAGCAGCAGCTCGACGTCGCGCACCGTCCGCAGGCCGCCGCCGGTTTGCACCGGCACGCCGGTCGCGCGGGCGATCTCCCCGATCACCTCGTGGTTGATCGGGTGCCCCGCTTTGGCTCCGTCCAGATCAACCAGATGAATCCATTCCGCTCCCTGCGCAGCCCAGGCTTTGGCCGCTTCCAGCGGGCTGTCGTGATACACCGTCTCGCGGTTATAGTCTCCCTGCACCAGACGAACGCATTTTCCGCCGCGTATGTCGATGGCGGGGTATAAGGTAAACGCCAAGCTGCTCTCCTCCGCTCCTAAGTAAATCGCTCTCCAAGCCGTTCAGGTTATTGGCCGCCCGCCTGCGGCTTGCACAACGCCGTAAAATTGGCGAGCAGCCGCATGCCGAGCTCCCCGCTTTTTTCCGGGTGAAACTGCATGCCGTACACGTTGCCCCGTCCCACAATCGCTGTTACGGGCTGGTGGTAATCGGCGGTCGCCAGCAAATCCTCCGGCTTCCCGACCGTCGCGTAATAGGAATGCACAAAATAGACATGCCCTTCCTCCAGCCCGCGAAACAACGGGCTTTCCTGCAAGAACGACAGCTTGTTCCAGCCCATATGGGGCACCTTGTAGTCGCCGCGAAAGCGGACGACATCGCCCGGAAGCAGATCAAGGCCTTCATGCTGCCCGTGCTCCTCGCTGCGCGTGAACAAAAGCTGCATGCCCAGGCAGATGCCCAAAAGCGGCTTGCCTGCGGCCGCGTACCGTTTGACCGCTTCCTCCAGGCCTGTCTGCCGCAGCTCCTTCATGGCGTCTCCGAATGCGCCGACGCCCGGCAGAATCGCTCCGTCGGCCTGCATCAGCGCGGCTTCGTCCGAGGCGATGCAGCTCTGCACGCCAAGCCGCTCCAGCGCTTTGCTGACGCTGTGCAGATTGCCCATGCCATAGTCGATGATGGCGATCATCTAGAGCACTCCTTTCGTCGAAGGAACCCCCTTGACGCGCGGATCGAAGCCCGACGCTTCGTCCAGCGCCCGGCCCAGCGCCTTGAAGACCGCCTCAACCATATGATGCGTATTTTTGCCGTAATGCACGATGACGTGAAGGGTCATCCGCGCCTCCAGCGCGAGCTTCCACAGGAATTCATGCACCAGCTCCGTCTGAAAGCTGCCGATCTGGGCGGACGGGTATTCGGCCCGGTATTCAAGGTGCGGCCGGTTGCTCAGGTCGATCACCACTTGGGCCAGCGCCTCGTCCATCGGGATAAACACACTGGCGTACCGCTTGATGCCGGCTTTCGTGCCCAGCGCTTCGCGGATCGCCTGCCCGAGGCAAATCCCGATGTCTTCCACCGTATGGTGGTCGTCCACATCGACGTCGCCGGTTGCCCGCAGCTTCAGGTCAAACTGGCCGTGCTTGGCGAACAGGTCGAGCATATGGTTCAGAAAAGGCACATCCGTCTCAATCTCCACCTGACCCGAGCCGTCGAGTCCCACTGTAAGGTCGATGTCGGTCTCGCCGGTTTTCCGTGCGACGGAAGCGGAGCGCGAAGCGCCTTCCGGAATTCCGGATGAGGCGGCGTTCGCGCCGTTCCGGTTCGGCTTCTCTTGTTCAGTCATGCGCGATTCCCTCCTTGTCCAGCCGCAGCGCGACGGCGTTTGCATGGGCGTCCAGCCCTTCGCCGCGCGCCAGCGTCACGATTTTGGCTCCATTCGCCGCCATGTCCTCGCGGCTGTAGGCGATGATGCTCGATTTCTTGATAAAGTCGTCCACCGACAGAGGGGAGGAAAAGCGGGCCGTGCCGTTCGTCGGCAAAACGTGGTTGGGGCCCGCGAAGTAGTCGCCGACCGGCTCCGAGCTGTACGGTCCGAGGAAGATCGCGCCCGCGTTCTCAATCCGGCCCAGCAGCGCGTAAGGGTCCTCCGTCACCACTTCCAGGTGCTCGGGCGCCAGACGATTGACGGCGGCGATGCCTTCGTCCAGGCTGTCGACCAGCAGGATGGCTCCGTAATCGCGGATGGACGCTTCTGCAATGCCCCGCTTCGGGAGCGCCGTCAGCTGCGCTTCCACCTCCGCGCTCACCGCTTCCGCCAGCTTCCGGCTTGGCGTCACCAGCACCGCCGAGGCCATCTCGTCATGCTCGGCCTGAGACAAAAGATCGGCCGCGATGAAGGCCGGATCGGCGCTGTCATCCGCCAGCACCACGATTTCGCTCGGCCCGGCGATGCTGTCGATGTCGACGGCTCCGAACACGGCCCGCTTGGCCAACGCGACGTAGATGTTGCCCGGGCCGACGATCTTGTCGACCCGCCCGATCGTTTCCGTGCCGTAAGCCAGCGCGGCCACGGCCTGCGCCCCCCCTACCCGGTAAATTTCCGTAATGCCGCAAAGCTGCGCGGCGGCCAGTACGTACGGGTTGATGCCCTCTTCGCCGGCGGTGGCCGGAGGCGTCACCATGACGATCTCCTTCACGCCCGCCACCTGCGCCGGGATGGCGTTCATCAAAACGGAGGACGGATAAGCGGCCTTTCCGCCCGGCACGTAGAGGCCGACGCGGTTCAGCGGCCGGATCACCTGGCCGAGCATCGTGCCGTTCGGCTTCAGGTCCATCCAGCTGCTTCGCTTCTGCTTCTCGTGAAAGGCCCGGATGTTATCGGCCGCTTCCCGCAGCGCAGCTGTAAAAGGCCCTTCCGCTCGGCCGCAAGCTTCCTTGATTTCCTCGTCCGACACCCGCAGGCTCTCCAGCGCCACCCGGTCGAACGCTTGCGTATAACGATGCAGCGCCGCATCCCCTTCCCCGCGCACGGCATCGATAATGTCCCGTACCGTGCGGCTTTGCGCTTCCGTTCCGCTGTCCACTTCCCGGTCCAGCGCAAAAGCCGCCGCTTCCATGATCCGCATTCCGCTTTTCCCCTTTCGTTTCTTCTGGAGCGGCCCTGTCGGGGGCCGCCGCTTCTAAAGTCCGGCGCCCCGCGCTTTCAGCCCGCCGGCGGAACAACCGCCTGCAGCCGGTCGCAAAGGCTCTGCACCGCTTCGTTTTTCATCCGGTAGCTCACCCGGTTGGCGATCAGGCGGCTCGTAATCGGAAAGATCGTTTCCAGCTCGACCAGCCCGTTCTCCCGCAGCGTCCGTCCGGTTTCGACCATGTCGACGATCCGGTCGCCGAGGCCGATCAGCGGCGCCAGCTCGATGGAGCCGTTCAGCTTGATGACCTCCACCTGCTGCCCCTGCTCCCGAAAATATTGGGAGGCAACATTGGGATACTTCGTCGCCACGCGCGGGTGCAGCTCCGGCTGATAGCCCGGAAGACCGATCACCGACATGCGGCAGCGCGCAATGCCGAGGTCCAACAGCTCGTAAACGTCGCGGTTTTCCTCCAGCAGCACGTCCTTGCCGACGATCCCGACGTCCGCAGCGCCGTATTCCACATAAGTGGGCACGTCGACCGGCTTGGCCATGATGAACTCCATCCCGGCTTCCGGCACCGGAATGATCAGCTTGCGCGAGTCCTCCAGATCGTCCGGGATGGCAAAGCCGGCTTCCTGAAAGAGCCGGATGGCGGATTTGTTAATGCGGCCTTTCGGCATGGCGACCTTCAACAGCTCCGGCATGCGCTCCCTCCTCTCCGGCAAACCGCCTGATTTCGTGATAAAGCCGCCCCTCGCAGCGATAGGTTCCGTCCTGCTCCGGTCCGGTTTCCCATTCGCCGGATTCCGTCACGGCGCGCGCCACCACGGATGCGCCTTCCGCGCGCAGCGCCGCCGCTTCCCGCAGCGCCTTCGGCCGGTTTTCCCGGTCATACAAAATCAAGATCCGCTTGGACTCGGCTGCGCCATCTCCGGCAATCTCCAGCACCCGGTTCGTCTTGATGGCAAACCCGGTCGCCGGAGCGGGCCGTCCGAACTGCGTGAGCAGGTTGTCGTACCGCCCCCCGCTGACCACAGGGAAGCCGAGGCCCGAGGCGTAGCCTTCAAACGTCATACCCGTATAATAGGAAAAGTCTCCGACCATCGTCAGGTCGATCAAAACGCGGTCGCTGACCCCGTACGCCTTCAGCACCTCGATAATGCCGCATAAATGCTCCACGGCTTCTACGGCGACCGGGTCCTCCGTGAGAAACTTCGCCTGCTCGCAGACCTGTTCTCCGCCGCTCAACCGGAGAATGCCCTCCAGCCCGCTTCTTATTTCCGGTTCGAGCCCGAAGCCGTCCAGCAGCAGCCGGTATTTTACGTAATCCCGGTTGATCAGGCATTCTTTCAGCGCGCCCTGCTCCTCAACGCGTCCGGGCAGGGAGTCGTGGAACAAACCGTTCAAATACCCCACATGACCCAGCGCAATTTTGAATTCGCCGATCCCCGCCGCCTGCAGTGAAGCAATCGCCAAAGCGATCACCTCCGCGTCCGCTTCCGGCGATCCTTCTCCAATCAGCTCGACGCCGGTCTGGAAAAATTCCGACTCCTTTCCGGCTTCCTCCGCAAACGCCCGGAACACGTTGGAATGATAGGAAAGCCGGAGCGGAAGCGGCTCCTCCTGAAGCAGGGAAGACGCCACCCGGGCAATCGGAGCGGTCATTTCGGAGCGAAGGACCAGCGTCCGTCCATTCTGGTCAAGCAGCTTGAACAGCTTCTTGTCCGTCGTCGAGCTCGCCGTTCCCACCGTATCGTAAAACTCCAGCGTAGGCGTCATGATCTGGCGGTAGCCCCAGCGCCGCATGCAATCCAGCACGCGAAACTCCACGCTGCGCAGCCGCTCCACCACTTCCGGCACATAATCCTTGACGCCGGTCGGCTTTTCAAATCCTTTTGGTTTCGACAACCCTTTCACCTCGCCGCCAAGCGGGCGGACCCGCAGGCTCGTTCTATGTTAATCGCTTTAGTACGCTACCATATTAGCAAAATAAAGAAACGGTACGTGTTACTATATCACGATCTTTCCGGCTCGTCAATTGGTGCGTCAGCCGCTCCATCACCGGCTGCAGACCGCAGCACGCGCATTGGATTTCCACCTACGAAGCTGCCCGGGGCCACATCTTTGCTGACCACCGTGCCCGCTCCGACCACCGCTCCATCGCCGATCGTCACGCCCGCCAAAATGATGCTGCCCGCCCCGATCATGACATTCGAGCCGATCCGCACTTCGCCCAGCCGGTACTCGTTGATCAGATACTCGTGGCAGAGAATCGTGGTGTTGTAGCCGATGATCGAATTGTCCCCGACCCGGATCAGTTCCGGAAAAAAGACGTCGGGCATCGCCATCAGGGCAAAGGAGGTGTCCTTTCCCACTTTCATGCCGAGCACCCGGCGGTAGATCCAGTTTTTGAACCGGAGGGAAGGCGAATACCGGGAAATTTGTATAAACACAAAATTGCGCATCGCCTTCCACCGGCTTACCGTCCGGTATACCTGCCATAAGGAGTTGGGCCCCGTTACCGGGTAATGCTTCAGGTTTCGTCGCAAAGCGCATCCCTCTTTATCCCCACGATATCAAGCAGCTCCCGCATATCGTGGAGCATGTAATCGGGACGGAAGGTGTTGAGGTATTCTTCGCCCTTCAGCGACCAGGCCACCCCCGCCGTCTTTGCACCGGCCTTTTGCCCGGCGATGAGATCGTATTGGCTGTCCCCGACCATAAGCGTGCGTTCGGGCTCCGATTCCAGCAGCCGGATCGCCGTCAGCACCCCTTCGGGGTCCGGTTTGCTTACGGCCACGTCATCCGCCGTCACCACGGCGCGCATGTAAGGCTCGAACCCAAAGTGCTTCAGGCCCCGGTCGGTGGTCAGCTTCATTTTGTTGGTGACCAGCCCCATCTTGATTCCTTTTCGGTGCATCAGCCCCAGCACTTCCCGGACGTACGGAAATTCGCGGATCAGTTCATCGTGCACTTCCAGCATCCGCTTCCGGTAGGCTTTGACCAGTTCATCCACGTTCGTACGCCCGGAAAACATCGCCATCTGCTCCACAAGCGGCTTGCCCATGTTGGGCACAATGTGCTCGCGTGTAAACGGCTCGGGCGTGGCGCCCTCCAGAACATGCAAAAAGGTGGAAATAATCAGCTCATTGGTGTCCACAATCGTCCCGTCAAAATCAAAAAGCACTGTATCGATCATCCGGTTCTCCTTGGTTTTGTCGCCCTATAGCGTATTTTTCCGGCAGGATTTGAAGAAAACGGGGCAGCCTCGCCGCCCCGTCTTCAAATTCGTTATTTATTGCTTGCTACCGTTTATTTTTCCTCCGGCTTGGACGGACGGTTCGGTTCGCCGGGCACTTCCGGAACTTCCGGGCTCTCCGGCTGCGGGGGAATTTCCTGCGGCGGGACGTCCGGGATTTCGGGCAGGTCCGGCCGTTCCGGGACTTCCGGGAGCTGCCGGAACGGCGGCACTTCCTCGGGAGCCGGGACTTCCGGCTGGTCCGGCACGCCGGGTGCAGGCGTGTCCGGGATTTCGTCCGGCCGCGGTTCTGCGGGAATCTCCGGCTGCTTCGGCTGGGCCGGAATCGAAGGCTCCTGCGCGGGAGCCGGCACTTCCGGGCCCTTCGGGGCGTCCGGAATATCCGCAGGCCGTTCCTCGGACCGGCCGTGCTCCTCTCCGTGCGCCATCAGCCGAGGCTCGGCATCGGTCGGCAGGCTCCCCACCGGAGCGGCCGTTTCAGCCGTTTCGGGAATGGCCTTGCTCGAAACGATCGGATCGTTGTATTTCGTTTTGGCGTATCCGCCCATCCGGCGGATAATGATCAGGGCAATGCCCGCCAGCACCAGCAAAACGGCCACTACCTGCGAGCTGCGAATGTTCTTGCCCGTTTCCAGGGCTCCCGGTTCAAAAAGCAGCGTCATCGGCGACCAGAGCGCGCTCATGACGCTCTCCATCCAGGCCGGGCCGGAAAAAGCCAGGCTGTCCGTGCGCAGCCCTTCGATAAAGAACCGGCCGATCGAATACCAGATGAAGTAGCTGAACAGCAGTTCCCCGGTGCGCAGAAACGGCCGTCTTCTGAGCCAGAGCAAAATAAGCAGTCCGACGAGATTCCAAAGCGACTCGTAGAGGAACGTCGGATGGTAGTAAACGCCGTTGATCTGCATGTTGTCTACGATAAAAGCGGGCAGATGAAGCGTATCGCGAAGCATGCTCACGTCAACCGGGCCGCCGTGCGCCTCCTGATTGACGAAGTTGCCCCACCGGCCGATCATTTGGCCGATGATCAAGCTCGGCGCGCAAATGTCCGCAATGCGGAGAAAGGTGTACCCTTTCGCCCGAATGTAGAAAAATGCCCCGATAAACGCCCCGATGAGAGCGCCGTAAATGGCAATGCCGCCTTCCCAGATTTTAAAGACATCCAGCAGGTTGTGCCGGTAATCTTCCCATTGAAAGGCCACATAATACAGCCGCGCCCCCACCAAGGCCGACGGAACGCCGATGAGCAGCAGATCCATAAAAAAGTCGGGAATGATCTTGAACCGCTTGCCTTCCCGGATGGCGAGAAAAAGGCCTGCCAAAGCGGCCGTAGCGAGAATGATCCCGTACCAATGGACCGGTATCCCGAAAATGTTGAATGCGATTTTATTGATGGCCAATGTCATGGTTTTGTCCCCTTATCCGAATCAGTTATTCCAGTTCATCCGCGCCTTCGGTTATGCTTTCCGTCAGCTTGTTCGTGAACTGCAAAGCGGCGTTTAACCCCATCCGCTTGAGCCGGTAGTTCATAGCGCCCACTTCGATGATAACCGCCAGGTTCCGTCCCGGACGCACCGGAATGGTCAGAAGGGGCAGGTCGGTGTCGATGATTCGGGTGGTTTCTTCGTCCAGCCCAAGGCGGTCGTACTGCTTCTCCTGCTGCCAGGTTTCCAGCCGCATGACCATATTGATTTTGGTGTTGCTGCGAACGGCGCCGGCGCCAAAAAGCGTCATGACGTTGATAATGCCGACGCCCCGGATTTCCAGCAGGTGTTTGATCAGCTCCGGCGGGTTGCCGATCAGCACATTTTCCGCCGTCTGCCGGATCTCCACCGCATCGTCCGCTACCAGCCGATGGCCGCGTTTGACCAGTTCAAGCGCCGTTTCGCTCTTGCCTATGCCGCTCGAGCCCGTGATCAGAAGGCCGATGCCGTAAACGTCGACCAGCACGCCGTGAATGGTCGTGGAGGGCGCCAGCTTGCTTTCCAAAAAGTTCGTCGTTTGTCCGATCAGCGTCGTGGTCGGCAAGGCGCTGTGAAGCACGGGGAGCCCATATTGGTCCGCCGCTTCCAGCAGCACTTCCGGAATCGGAAGGTTCCGGCTGACCACGATGCAAGGGGTATCGGGCATAGACACAAGACGGTCGATCCGGTCCCGCCGTTGATCTTCGCTTAAGGTGTGCAAAAAGGTGGTTTCCGTTTTGCCCAGAATCTGTACCCGCTCGTGCGGATAATAGTTAAAGTACCCGGCGATTTCAAGCCCGGGCCGGTAAAGATCGGAGACGGTGATCGGCCGCTTCAAGCCTTCCGTTCCGCAGACGACCTCCATCTTGAACTGCTTCACCAGGTCGGCAACCTTTACTTTTTTCGCCATAGTCGGAATAACTCCTTCTCTTTGTCCAATAGTTTTATCGTAATGGAATTACCGTATGAAAGCAACAAGGAGACGGGGCTTCTCCCCCGGCTACAAGAAAAGGGCCAGCCATATGGCTGACCCTTTTCGGTTGCAGTACCTTCTTATTTTTGCACGAGGACCGATTCGGTCGTATCCTTGTCGAAGAAATGCACTTTGTTCATGTCGAACGCCAGCTTCACGTTGCCGCCGTCTTTCAGGCCGGAACGGGCGTCGATACGAGCGATGATGGAGCCGGGGCCGATGCCGTTGATGTACAGGTACATTTCGTGACCGAGGTTTTCGGAAACTTCAATGTTGGCGTTAACAACGGAGTTCGGGGACCCTTCCAGGAAGATCGGCTCGTCGTGGAGGTCTTCGGGACGAACACCCAGAACCACTTCTTTGCCTACATAGCCTTTGTCGCGAAGAACTTGGGCTTTGCCTGCCGGAATTTCCAGGTTGGCGCCTTGGGTTTTGAACTTCAGGGCCGATCCTTCTTCCGAAAGCGTGCCGTTCAGGAAGTTCATCGAAGGCGATCCGATGAAGCCGGCAACGAACATGTTAACCGGGTGGTTGTAGATTTCTTCCGGCGTAGCGGCTTGCTGAATGATGCCTTTATCCATAACGACGATCCGTTGGCCCATGGTCATGGCTTCCGTTTGGTCGTGGGTTACGTAGATGAACGTCGTGCCCAGGCGTTTGTGCAGCTTGCTGATTTCGGCGCGCATTTGCACCCGCAGTTTGGCGTCCAAGTTGGAGAGCGGTTCGTCCATCAGGAACACTTGCGGTTCGCGGACAATCGCGCGGCCCAGAGCAACCCGTTGCCGTTGACCGCCGGACAGAGCCTTCGGTTTGCGGTCGAGCAGGTGCTCGATGTCCAGGGTTTTCGCCGCTGCGCGGACGCGAGCGTCGATGTCGGCTTTCTTGAATTTGCGGAGCTTCAGACCGAACGCCATATTTTGATAAACGTTCATGTGCGGATACAGGGCGTAGGACTGGAACACCATCGCGATGTCGCGGTCTTTCGGAGCCACGTCGTTAACCAGACGGTCGCCGATGTACAGTTCGCCTTCCGTAATTTCCTCCAGGCCCGCGATCATACGGAGCGTGGTGGATTTGCCGCAGCCGGACGCGCCGACCAGAACGAGAAATTCCTTATCTTTAATATCAAGGTGGAAGTCTTTAACCGTTGCTTCATCGGTACCCGGGTACTTCTTAACAATATGGTTCAAACGGACGCCTGCCATTGTGATTCCTCCCGAATGAATGATTTCAGTGCAATTGCTTTAATTCCGTATGTTTATGATAACGCATCCAAACCGAAAACACCATGCACAAGACTTACAAAAAACCTAAGGTCTTTTCGTGATTTTATACAATAACACCGCAAGCCTGACCAGCACCGCGTCGTTGAACGCCCGCACGTCCAGACCCGTCTCCTGTTTAAACTTGTCCAGCCGGTAAAGCAGGGTGTTCCGGTGAATGTACAATTTCTTGGCGGTTTCGCTGACGTTGCATTCCGAATCGAAAAAGCTGTCCAGCGTCGCCAGCATCTCCCCTTCGAGGGCCGGTTCCGCACGCTTGAACGTTTGGGTGACAAAAGAGAGCTTTTGATTCTCCGGAATGTCGTAAAGCAGCTTTTCCATACGGAGCTTCCATGGCAAATGAATGTTGGTGCCCACATGAAACGATTTGCCCAGTATTACGGATTCGCGCAGAGTGAC
The DNA here is from genome assembly GCF_059735245.1 of Gorillibacterium sp. sgz306347. Lineage (NCBI taxonomy): Bacteria > Bacillati > Bacillota > Bacilli > Caryophanales > Paenibacillaceae > Gorillibacterium > Gorillibacterium sp. sgz306347. The sequence continues at coordinate 2,684 of NZ_JCAPET010000047.1, read as the reverse complement.
GGCCGCAGCCGGCAAGCTTTTGGCCGGAACCGCCGGGTAATGAACCGCCAGGTGGCATTCCCCGACCCATTCGTTCGACAGCATCTCGTATAACCCTTCCGTGATGGCCGTCAGCGAATCCTCCAGCGTTTCTTCGGCTTCCCCTTCCCCGTATCCCTCCGCCAATAGCGTTTCGGGCGCAAAAATAAGCCACTCCTTGTCCAAAAGGGGAATCAGGCTGATCTCCGTATCAAAAAAGGACTCCAGCAGCTTCTTAAACTCCTTGTAGGGAACGCGGTGAACGTCCGAAAACTCGCCGGTCAGCAAAAAAGGAATCCGGCTCTGATGAAAGCCGAAATGCGAGGCAAGCGGTTCCGGAAGCTCACCGCCGGACGCGCCCGCTTCCGGCTGGCCCAAAACCCAGTCCCGCACCAGCAAAGCCTTGCGTTCCTCCTCGCCCGTCTGCGCGGCGCCCTTGCTTTTGTCGGAGCCGCGCCCGTTCTCGATCGCCAGCTCCGCCAGGCGCAGCTCGGCCGCAGAGAGCTTTTGCGTGTCCATGACAAGAACCAGCGCCTCGCCGCCCTTCAGCTCAAGCAAGGAAAGAGCCTCCCGGCTTTCGTTTTCCGCTTTGCGGCCCGTCTGTTCAAGCTTTTTCCATTCCGATGCCGGGATCCGGCGGATTTGGGCAGCCGGCCCCAGGATCCGTACAAGTTGATTGCCCAGTTTCTCCCCGTCCATGTCCAACTCCTCTTGCCGCATGCTTTTTCCCCATCATACCCCAAAACCCGCACAAAAAAAATCGGACTCGCCCGCTTGCCGTCGGATTCAGGTCCCCGGTCACCGCAGGGCCATCAGAACGATCACCGAAAGCAGCGTAAAGGCGAGTTCGATCAAATACAAAAAGGCAACGGTCTGCGTCTGGGTAAGTCCCCAGCGCATAAGCACATGATGGGTGTGCAGCTTGTCGGCCCTATGCAGCTTCCCTCCCCGCGCCAGCCGGCGGATGAAAACAATGGACGTATCGAGAATCGGCACGCCAAGAGCCAGAAAGGGGACCAGCAAAGAGAGCACGGCGGCGCTTTTGAAGGACCCGGTTACCGACAGAACCGCAATGGTGTAGCCGATGAATACCGCTCCCGCATCCCCCATGAAGATCTGTGCCGGGTAAAAGTTAAAGGCGAGAAAGGCCAGGCAAGCACCGAATAAAATAGCGGCCAGAACGCCGGGCTCCGGCTGGCGGTGCCAAACGGCCGCGATAAAAAGCGCCGCCGATGCTATGGTAACAATACCCGAAGCCAGCCCGTCCACCCCGTCGATAAAGTTGATCATGTTCGGAATCGCAAACATCCACAGGATGGTGGCGGCGGCGGCCAGAAGAGGAGAGAATGCGATCCAGCGCCCAATCCCCATTACACCTTCAATGGAAATGCCGAACATCAGCGGCACGGCGGCCGCACCTGCGTAAACCAATAGCCGGGGCCAGACGGGAAATTCCCGGCCTCTTGTTTTATAAGCATCATCCATAAGACCGGTCAGGAAAAGGGCCGACCCTCCCGTCAGAACGGTACCGGTTTGGGCGGACCAGCCGCTGTACAGCAGCATAGGCACCGTGACGCCAAGATAGAGCGCCGCCCCGCCCAGCAGCGGAATGGGCGCCCGATGGATTTTCCGCCGTCCCGGCCGGTCGACGAAGCCGATGCGGAGCGCGAAGCGGCGGATAACCGGCACCAGCAAAAGGACAATCAGCGAAGCCGTCAATAAGGGAGCCGCATAGCGCATTTTTTCCCTCCGTCCGTTAACGTCTGTGCGCTTAGCGTTCCCATGCCCTGTCTCCATTAGTCCGCTAAGGTCATTCCCGTGAAAGGAACGTCTCCTGCGAAATGGCGGAATCAAAAAGGAGCCTGCCGCTGCCGGCAGGCTCCTTGCGTTGTTTTGTATAGGGAAGGTAGTCGGAAGAAAATGGTGGAGGCTGATGGATTCGAACCACCGAACTCGTCAGAGAACAGATTTACAGTCTGCTGCGTTTGGCCACTTCGCTAAGCCTCCAAGATAGAAAAAGTGGCTCGGGACGGAATCGAACCGCCGACACGAGGATTTTCAGTCCTCTGCTCTACCGACTGAGCTACCGAGCCTAATAGGGGTTGCAAGTGTAAAAATGGCGGAGCCGACGGGATTCGAACCCGCGGTCTCCTGCGTGACAGGCAGGCATGTTAGGCCTCTACACCACGGCTCCGCGATAGAAAACCAAGAATAATGATGGTGCCGACGAAGGGATTCGAACCCCCGACCTGCGGTTTACGATACCGCTGCTCTACCAGCTGAGCTACGTCGGCAAATGGTGGAAGTTGAGGGGATCGAACCCCCGACCCTCTGCTTGTAAGGCAGATGCTCTCCCAGCTGAGCTAAACTTCCAAAAGTGACGAACATTTAAGATGTTACCACAATGCTTGAGGTTTTGCAAGAAGTATTTTTGGTAGCGGCGGAGGGGATCGAACCCCCGACCTTTCGGGTATGAACCGAACGCTCTAGCCAGCTGAGCTACGCCGCCAAGAATCTTAAATCAGAGAAGAGCGGAGAGAGAGGGATTCGAACCCTCGCGGCTGTTACACCCTAACGCTTTAGCAAAGCGCCCCCTTCGGCCTCTTGGGTACCTCTCCATATTATTCCCTGAAAACCGGATGCGAAAAGGTTTCATCTGCGTAGTG